>NZ_CAJMXD010000006.1:0-22801 GCF_905219685.1 Barnesiella sp. CU968 | reverse complement strand
GAAAGATCCGCTGAGGTTGAGAAAAGAATTAACAATATCATTATTTTAACTTTCGTAAATAAGTCAAGACGAGTTCAGTTTCAGTCTTTTATATAGGAATCCTTAAAACCGAGGAAATAGAGAACTCCGTCAATACCGATCGTAGAAATACTCTGCTGTGCCTCGGCTTTCACTTTAGGCTTGGCGTGGAAGGCAATGCCCAGACCCGCCTCCGAAAGCATCGGAAGGTCGTTGGCTCCGTCTCCTACAGCTATGGTCTGAGCTATGTTTATATTCTCTACCTGCGCCAGCAGTCTGAGCAGTTCTCGCTTACGCTGACCGTCAACTATATCTCCCACATAGTTTCCGGTAAGTCTGCCGTCCTCACCTATCTCAAGTTCGTTGGCATATACATAATCGAACCCGAAACGTTGCTTAAGGTAATTGCCGAAATAAGTAAAACCTCCGGAGAGAATAGCAGTCTTATATCCTGAACGCTTGAGCACCTCCATAAGTCGCTCGACGCCTTCGGTAATCGGCAGATTTTCCGCTATCTCTTTCATCACAGACACATCAAGCCCTTTGAGCAGTTTCACGCGCCGAGTGAAACTCTCTTTGAAATCAATCTCTCCACGCATGGCGGATTCCGTGATACGTCTCACTTCCTCGCCGACTCCGGCGCGGTCTGCAAGTTCATCTATCACTTCGGTCTTTATAAGGGTCGAATCCATATCGAAGCAGATGAGCCGACGGCTCCGGCGATACATCGTGTCTTCCTGCATGGAGATATCGAAATTCAGTTCACACGCAAGACGCATGAAATCACTCTGCATCTTTTCCTTGTCGTTTATATTGCCTCGCACGGAAAACTCGACACAGCCTTTAGCCGCAGGCTGTTCTCTTTCATCAAGAGGCATACGACCTGTGAGACGGGTGATTGTCTCGATATTCAGACCCTGCTCTGCTATAATCCCCGATACGGAAGAGATCTGCCTTGCAGTGATCTTCCTTCCGAGAATGGTCACGATATACCGGTTCTTACCCTGCCGCGAGACCCAGCTGTCGTATTCCTGCTCACTGATGATATTGAATGAGACCTTCACATTCAGGTCATTTGTCTTGAAAAGCAGTTCTTTAAGAATCTCTCCGCTGCGATGGCTGTCGGTCTTGAACAATATGCCCAGCGAAAGGGTATGATGTATGTCTGCCTGACCTATGTCAAGTATATCCGCGTCATAACGCGCCAGAATCCCGGTGAGTTCCGCTGTTATTCCGCTTTTGTCTGGTCCTGAAATATTTATAAGTATAAGTTCTCTCTGATTCGCCATATTCCGAGTAATTTTAATTAGTGCTTTCTGTCATTTCCCCTGATTCCGTCCGATTCAAGCCTGCGTGCCTGCAGAGCCGAATCCTTGTAATCCGATTTTGCCGCCTGCCTGAAATATTTCAACGCACGCGTAAGATCTTTCTTCACTCCGATACCATCGCGCAACATCACCGCAAACTGATAGGCACCCTCTTCCTCACCACGCTCTGCGGCTCGCCAGTAATTCTCGGCGGCTATGCGGTAATCCTGAAGCACTCCCTTCCCCTCGGCAAACTGTCGGGCGATATTTATCATCGCCTTCGAATGCCCGTTGGAGGCAGCTTTACGAAACCAATACGCCGCTTCTCTGTAATTCTGCGCAGTGCCTATCGCATCTCGATAAAGAGTGCCTATGTCATACTGAGCCTCGGTATTGCCCTCTGCTGCGGCTTTGCCATACCATTCCCAGGCTTTCCGCAAATCTTTTTCAACACCTGCGCCTGTCTGATAACACACTGCCGCACGACGCATCGCCTCAGCATCGCCAGCTTCGGCTTCTTTGATATAAAACGGGAAGTCACTTCCACTTATGATTTCAGCCTCCTCCCCCGCATATGCGGCAGTCACGCAGAAGCAGAAAACATATGTAAGAATCCTGAATAATTTTGTCTTCATGATAGAATAACAAAACTGTCTGATGTTTTGTCGAAGAATGCGATTGTTTTGCAGATTGTCACGTAAAGAAAGGACGCACGAATACGCGCGTCCTTTCTTTTTCCTTGCGGTTTTATCTGATTGAGACTCTCGCCATGTTGTCAGGCTTCAGCATCAAGAATGGCGATTTTCTGTTCAATCTGAGCCATATCTTCTTTCAGACGCTTGATCTTGTTTTCCATCTCTTTTACCATCGAGTTGCCTGCAGAGCTCTTGACGTTGAAGAAGCCCATGTTATTCTCTATGGTCTTGAGTTCCGCTTTACGGCTCTCATAGGCACGCAGGAGTTTGTCACGCTCGCGGTCAAGTTTATGACCGCCATCCTTAAGCTCACTCACACGCTCACGGAAATTAGACATCCTTGCCTTGTTCTCACGTGCCTCATACGCTCCGTAAAGAGCATCGCAGACTTCCCGGTATTCCGCATAGACCTTGTCTTTGAGCTTGAATGGCACAAAACCGATTTTCTGCCATTCCCACTGCAGCTCCTTGACCTGTCCTATAACCTCACGGCGGTCTCCGTCAAGAGGCAGCTCTTTGAGTTTTGCTATCACCGCACACTTTGCCTCGAGATTCGCGTTCTCCTCGTCACGTTTTGCGGAATTGAGTTTTTTACGTTCATCGAAGAAATAGTTGCACGCTGTCTGGAAACGCTGCCAGATAGCATCACTCTGTTTGCGCGGCACACTTCCTATCTTTTTCCATTCCGCCTGAAGTTTCACGACCTCATTGGCTGCCTTGCGGATGTCGCCGGAATCTTTCAATGCCTCTGCCTTCTCGCAAAGAGCTGTCTTTTTCTCAAGATTCGCATTGAATTCATCTTTTGTCTTCTGGAAATATTCAGTTTTGCCGGCGAAGAAATCATCACACGCCTTGCGGAATCTCGCATAAAGCGCTGTATTGGCTTTTTTCGAGGCAAATCCGTATTCCTTCCATTTTTTCTGAAGTTCGATCACCTTCTCTGTCGCTGCTGTCCAGGCATTGAAAGAATTGAGTGTTGCAAGATCAATTGCCTCTATCTCGTCGCAAAGTCTGGTCTTAGCCTCTTCGTTGGCAAGTTCGGATGCCTTGCGCTGCTCGAAATATTCCTGATGACGCCTGTTGATTACTGTCGAAGCCTCTTTAAACTCCTCCCAGAGGCTCTCTCGCAATTCCTTTGCCACAGGACCGATATTACGCCATTCGTCATGCAGCGACTGCAACGAGCGGAACGCAGCTACCGGATCGCTCTGAGCCTCAAGTCTGCGGGCTTCCTCCACAAGGGCTTTCTTTGCCTCAAGGTTTTTCTTGAAATCAAGATCGCGAAGCTCCTTGTTCATCTTGAGATGGTCGTAATATTGCTCCACTACTGTCTGGAAATTCTTCCAGATCTCGGTTTCAGCAGTAGCCGGAATATCCTTGACTGCCTTGAAATCCTGCTGGAGCTGCTGGAATTCGCTGAATTTCACATTTACGTTATCGATGTCTTCCGCAATTTCACGAATACGGTCGAGGATCGCCTGCTTTTTATTGAGATTCTCCTGACGGCGTGCCTCCTCTGCGGCAAGATAAGCCGCACGTTTCTCTTTGAATTCGGCATACATCGTCTTGAATTCAGATTCTTCCGCATCGGGAACAGAAGAAAAATCACGGGGATCATTACCCGCCTCTACAAAAGCGTTGACCTCCTCCATCGACTCGCGGCTGCGGATATTGAAAAACGCCTGCTTGATGGCTGTCACCTCCCTGTGGGCATCCATACGGTTTTCAGCCAATATCGAGCGCATCGCTTCGTTAAGCTCAGCTTTGCCCATGTTATGATAATTAACCGGAGTCTCTTCTGCCGATTCATTTTCCATGCGGTCTGCCGCCTCGGAAATATCTTCTGCCGGAGAAGTCTCTACTGCACACGTTTCGGAGGGAGTGGGGTTGACCAGTTCTTCTGCGGGAACTGTCTTTTCAAGCTCGTTCATATCAATATTGTTATTGTCTTTGCATTACTGCCGCCGCTCTGCGGCAACAGGCATATTTATCACGACTCTTCACCACCTTGGGAAAGGCAGTGTAAAAATCAACGCCAAATATACGGATTTAATTTAACTTAGCAAAATAAAAGCGTATATTTGGCGCATTTTTTTACCGTTTGTCTCCATTCGAGAGCTTAATCAATGCTTCATCGAATTTAGAGCTTGAACTCGTCCTGACTTATTTTTTCACTATCTTCATCGAAATGATCCGTATATCCTCTTTTGGACGATCGGCGCGTCCGGTCGGCGCATTCTGGATTTTCTCCACAGTATCCATGCCGCTTATTACCTCGCCGAAAACGGTATATGCACCGTCTAGATGAGGAGTGCCACCAATGTTCTTATAATCGGCACGGATGTTTTCAGGCATCGATTCTTCGGGAACAGCAGCCTCGGTCTCCTTGATGAGTTCCATGCGGAGAGCCTCCTGCGCTTCCTTGTCGCCGGAATTCATCAACTCGCGGATTTTTGAATCATTCTTACGACAAAGCTCGCGGAAATATGCCTGACGCTTGTCCATGGTCTGACGATAAGCCATACCGTCGATATGATGGTCATCATATTTGCGTCCGGTCACTATATAGAACTGTGAGCCGCTGCTCTTGCGCTCTGGATTCATGTCGTCTCCGGTGCGTGCGGCAGCCAACGCCCCGTATTTGTGATAATGTTTCGGATACAGTATCTCTGCATCTATCTGATAATCGGGACCGCCGATGCCGAGCATAGCTGTGGAATCCGCATTCACGGAGCCGGGATCGCCGGTCTGTACCATAAAGTCTTTTATCACTCTGTGGAAAAGAACGCCATTGTAATAGCCGTCTTTTACCAGTTTCAGAAAATTGTCACGATGCCTGGGGGTGTCATCATAAAGTTTAACCTTGATGTCGCCCACTGAGGTTTTTATATCAACCACCGGACCTGCGGGGAGTTCCGCAGGTTTCTGAGCTGTAGCTGTTGCCATAGCCATAAACATTAACAATGTATAAATTATCTTTTTCATGCTTATATAACAATTTTTCCGGCAAAAGTTTATGGGAAATCCAGACTTCAGAGAGCCCCTTCCGAATAAATTCTTTTGTATATGCGGCGAAAATTGTCATCGCTTGCTTTAAGTTCTTCTGCCCTTTCCATATAGTCGGCACCCCAGAGAGCCTCAAGCAACGAACCGATATACCTGCGGTCTCGGTCTTTCTCTATGGCACCCTCCACCAACGGTGCTATCCACCTGTCAAAACGCTCTCGGTCCACGGCGGCAAGATACCTGGCGGTGCTGCACAGGAACTGACCGGTTGTGTCTGCATTGCGCAGTTTCATAACCATGTCGCCCATCTGAAGAGATTCAGATTCGGCATTGTCTACGATATATTCATATATCTGCATACCCTCTTCTTCGGGGGTGTTGATCATATCTTCCGAACTCATTTATTTATGTGTTGTATTCATTGATATGGCAAATTTACGAATTTTTTTTGTAAATTTGCCACATGAATGATTTTATAATTGTCATTGGTCGCCAATATGGCGCCGGAGGAAGGAGACTTGGCAAGAAACTTGCCGAAGTGCTTGATGTGCCTTATTATGACAAGGAACTTCTTTCCGAAGCGGCAGACTCTCTCGGTTTTTCAAAAGAGCTTTTCCAAAAAGCGGACGAGAGGAAACCTTCTGTATTAAGATCATTCCTTTCATTCAATTACGGTTCGACTTCTGCAGCATTCAGTTCGTACACACTTTCCGATGACAATCTATATTGCGCCCAATGCAAGGTAATCAGATCTATCTGTGAAAAAGGTTCCTGCGTGATAGTAGGCCGCACGGCAGACTATGTGATGCGAGATCATCCCGGAATGCTTAGCGTCTTTATCCATGCTCCTGAGGAACTCCGCGCCAGAGCGGTGGTGGAAAGAGGCGAGGCGGTGTCTGACGATGAAGCATTGGAAAAACTGCGCAAATGTGACCGCGAACGTGAAAGCTATTACAACTATTTCACTAACCGCCACTGGGGCAAAGCCGACAATTACGATCTGACTTTCAATTCAGCACGACTCCCGCTTGATTCTATTCTTCCCATAATTCTCAAAGCCGTCAGACGAGATTGACAAGAAAACCTCTGTTAAAAAAACCGCCCTGCTAATAAACCTTTTCACTTTTTAATTCCTTTTAATATCAGAACTGAAGTCTTCATTGATTTCAGATTCCAGGGACTGTATAATTTCAAAAACTATATATTATGAGGAAAATTATATACGCATTGGTTTATCTCATAGCACTTGTAGCAGGTGTATGCCTTCTTGTCTTTAACCATCAGGCAATGGAGGAGACGCGCCCCGTATTGCGTTATGTCATCATGGGAGCCGGAGTTGCATTTGTGATCCCGGGCATATGCTTCCTTATCGCTTCTCTGCGTCCGCGCCGCGATTCGAACGGAGTCGTTGTAAGTCGTCCGTGGTTCTCTACCATCATGGGGGTTATAGCACTGGTGTGGGGCATTCTTCTTTTGTGCATGCCATCGGGATTTCTTGGTAATCTCAACATCTCGTTAGGCGTTTCGCTGATTATTGTATCATTGGCACAGATTGTATGGATCGTGAAGGGACGACGCATCAATGGCGCGCCTGTCTGGCTCTATATCATCCCGATTCTCACCGTTGCGGCAGGAGTTTGGATTATTTTTATGGAGACTGACTTCCAGAATCCAGGCAGAGAACACTCGTTAGGAAGCATTGTGGCTGGAGCTGCTTTCATTATATTGGCGATAAACGGATTCGCGAGTCTGCCACGCCGCAAGAAAACCGTCTCAGACATAGAGAAAGAAACACGCCGACTCGCCAAGGAACAGAAAAAAGCCGTCAAAGAGGAAGCGCGCGAAGCAAAACAGAGACTGGAACAGGCAAAAGCCAACAGCGAGGCAGCACTCAGGAATGAGGAAGCGGCTCGAAAAGCAGTCGAAGAAACTCAGCAGAAAGAAGCCGGGTCTTCAGTTCCGGCGGCTGAATCTGAAAGCTCCGGAGAATCCGGAGAAAAAGAAGAGAAAAAAACAATTGAGGAAACAAAATAAGATATATAAGACTCCGTTATAGAATAAGAC
Source organism: Barnesiella sp. CU968 (assembly GCF_905219685.1). Lineage (NCBI taxonomy): Bacteria > Pseudomonadati > Bacteroidota > Bacteroidia > Bacteroidales > Barnesiellaceae > Barnesiella > Barnesiella sp. CU968. The sequence continues at coordinate 15,711 of NZ_CAJMXD010000006.1, read as the reverse complement.
AGAAATGAGGTCTGTCGCCGGGCATCCGTTTACCGGATGTCAGGAGGAAAGTCCGGGCAACACAGAGCATCGCGTTTCCTAACGGGAAGCCGGCGGCGACGTCGGGGCGACATGTGACAGAAAACAACCGCCGCCTGTTGCGGCAAGGGTGAAAAGGTGGGGTAAGAGCCCACCGGCTCCGTTGGCGACAGCGGAGGCCGCACATCCCGCGAGTTGCAAGGCCAAATATACCGGCAGCTAAGGATTGCTCGTCCATTGCCGGGGGGTAGGCTGCTGAAGCCGTCGGGAAACCGGCCGGCTTAGATAAATGACAGACACCGGCACTTCGTGTGCAGGCACATAACCCGGCTTATATCATCTCTGTCAATCCTTTCGAATGGAGTCTTCGGCACTCGGCTGCCGTAGACTCCATTTCCGTTTGTAAGCATATGATAATGGGAAGCACATTAATTTAAGAAAAAATGGGCATAATCGACAAGACAAAAGATTTCATCGCCACTGCATATACGAAGGTAAAAGGTGCCGTTGACTACTGCATGACAGGCGTCTGGAACGATCCCAGGCAAACAATAAAGATAAGAATCATCCGCACCTTGAATCTTGCCGTAAATTCCTTTATGGATCGTAACCTGCAGAACCGCTCCATGGCTCTGACATATTCGACTGTACTGGCGATTGTGCCGGCAATAGCGCTGTTTGTAGCCATAGGACGCGGATTCGGACTGCAAGACTATCTGCAGAATGAACTTTACAATATGTTGCCATCGCAGCAGAAAGCAGTCTCGACAGCTTTGTCGTTTGTAGACTCTTATCTGAATCAGGCTTCACAAGGAATGTTTGTCGGAATTGGGATTGTATTCCTTCTTTGGACAGTGATTTCGCTTTTGTCACACATAGAGACTGCGTTCAACACAATCTGGGACATAAAACGCGAACGTTCACTTTATCAGAAAATCACGGACTACATTGCAATTTGTCTTATTATTCCGGTTCTTATGATATGTTCTTCCGGAGTCTCCATATTCATGTCCACCACAATTCAGGACAAACTCAACCTCCCGTTTCTGACCCCTTTTGTAAACATAGCTCTTGAGGCAACTCCTCTTATACTCTGCTGGGTTGCATTCTCACTGTCTTTCATGCTGATTCCCAACACGAAAGTCAATTTCAAATATGCCACGATATCGGGAGCAATATGTGCAATAGCATTCACTATCCTCCAGCTTCTATTTGTAAACGGTCAGATATACGTGTCGAAATACAATGCAATTTACGGCTCGTTTGCATTTCTTCCTCTTTTCATGATATGGCTTCAGCTTTCATGGCTGCTCTTGCTCTGCGGATGCATGCTTACATACTCTCTGCAGAATGTTTTCACTTTCAATTTCAACGGCAACGCAGAGAATCTTTCTCTTGACGGGTGGCACTCCGTAGCCCTGATTGTAATGACGGTTGTGGCGCAAAGGTTTATTGAGCGCCGAAAACCCATTTCACATACAGACATTGCCAATTCATACAATCTGCCCATAAGAATCGTTTCAAGAATAACAGAGAAACTTCATGCCGCCGGACTGCTGTATTCAGTTAAGATCAAAGAGGGTGAGTTCGGTGAGTCGCCGGCTGTCGAGCTGCAGGATTTCACTGTCGCGGACTTCCTTAAAGCATATAATTCCGAAGGACAGCAGGACTTTATCCCCGACATCCGCAAACTTTATTCACGTCTGTTTGCAATCATTCTCCCTCTGCGCGAAAAATGTTATGAAGAATACTCGACTGTGCTGGTCAGAGACCTGCCGATACCGTCTCCCGAACTTATAAAACAAAACCTTATGAAAATCAGATAAGTAGCTAAGAAAAACCAAGGGATGGTGTTCAGCCATATCATTTATAGATACAGATTGAACGGGAGANAGCGAAACTGCTGTCTCCCGTTCAATCTGTATCTATAAATATCGTACTGTTATTTCTTTTCTTTGGCTACAGCTGACTTTCCGGCTGTTGCTTTTTTTACTGCTGCTTTATTGGCAGCAGTCTTTTTGGCGGGGGCTTTCTTCACCGGTTTCTCTTCCACCTCAATCAGATTCTCTTCACGATTCTCCATATCCGTGCGAAACGAGGTCACTTCCTTTTTGAGTGAGGTAATCTCATCAGCCTGATTGCGGATTGTGAGCAGAAGGGAATTAAGCTCTTCATTATCTATAGATTCAGGATATTGCTCTTCTACACGAACAAGGAAGTCGGCAAGCACATTCATATAATTGGTAAATGCGGCAAACGGCGAGTCATATGGACTGAAGGCGGCATGAGATGCGCCATCCGCCATATTCTTAGTGCTCATGTAATAGAAATGGTCACTGCTCTGCAGATATTCCCAATCCTGTTTAAGACGACGATCCTGGCAAAGACTAACCCTCTCGGCTACGGCATAGAGCTTGCGCAATGCCTCTCTCTGCAATTCGTTACCTTTCCATGCCGAAACATCGCGAGCCTCGTCAATACCGGAAATAGGATAAGGAATAGAAAGCTCGTCTACCGGCTTAAGCTTCGCCACAGCCTCCGAAGGTGTGGTGAACTGTATTCCTTTCTCCTTGCCGAACATCGGAAGTGCCTTCATGAACTCGAAGATACCGGTGCCGGCAGGAAGAAACGAACCGAATGTATCCATGCTCATCAACAGGTTCACCACCTGCTCCTCTTCCGGAAGAGACGCTATCCAGTTGACATACTTGTCGGCGGTCAACGGATACTCATCCCATTCCGGATTGTTGAAGTTCATAGAGATATCATCTGCAAGTTTATCGTTGGTAAGAAGTAGCTTGAGATCAGGCGCCGTGCATGCACGGTACAAATAATTCGGAGATTTCCAGCCAAGAATATGCTTGGCGCCATCGGTCAGTGTTGTCTTGAAACCCATTGACGCAACCATCATGGCAATCTCGTCATCATAGATAAGTTCAGTGTTGGCGAACACCTTGGGTTTCTGTCCGAAAAGACGATATATAAGGTCGTCATGAGCCTTTACCTCACGCATGAATTCCTCCGGATCCTCAAGAGAAGCGAGCGAATGCGAATAGGTGCCCGACAAAAATTCCACACATCCGGTTTCCGAAAGCTGTCGAAGTTTATCGATATATTCAGGCACATACATCTGTAATTGCTCGATTGCTGTGCCAGATATGCTTATCGCAAACTTAAACTCCCTGTTGCTTTGTTGAATCATGTCAAGCAGAGTGTCTGCCATAGGTATATATGAATTCTGCGCGACACGGGTGATAATCTCGTCATCGGCAAAATCATCGTAATAATAATGGTCGTTGCCAATATCGAAAAATCTATAACGTTTCAGACGATATGGCTGATGTATCTTGAAATAGAAGCAAACTGACTTCATCTTTTTTATTTTTATTGGTAAATTCTTTGATGTTGACTATCTCCGCGAAGCTATAACCTGATTGTAAATATCAATAACTTTCTTACCCGCTTTTTCCCATGTGATCTGATGTATCTCCTCGATACCTTTGTCACGCAGTTCGCTGTGTAGCGCAGGGTAGGATACCAGCGCATGCATCGCGTCTGCCATAGCATCGATATCCCAGTAATCCGTCTTGATCACATTGTCGAGAATCTCGGCGCAGCCGCTCTGCTTGGAAATTATGGATGGCACCCCCATTTCCATCGCCTCAAGCGGCGATATACCGAACGGCTCGGACACCGAAGGCATCACATAGACATCGGAATCGCGAAACATCTGATATACATCCTTTCCGCGCAGAAATCCGGTAAAATGGAATCTGTCTGCTATATTCCTCTTGGCGGCAAGACGGATCATTGCCGCTTCCATGTCGCCTCCGCCTGCCATCACAAACCGCACCTTCTTGTTTTTCTGAAGCACCTTGGCGGCAGCCTCCACGAAATATTCAGGTCCTTTCTGCATCGTGATGCGACCGAGGAAAGTAATCACCTTGTCTTTACCTTCACGGCGTTTCAGATTAAGAAGTTCATCGCTGAGCGGGATGACCGCGTTGTGGACAGTAGTGACTTTCGCCGGATCAATGCCATATTTGTCTATAACCGTTCTGCGGGTCAGATCCGAAACCGTTATGATATGGTCGGCGTTATTCATGCCGTCTTTCTCTATCCCGAACACCGTAGGATTCGGCTTCCCCCTGGAACGGTCGAATTCCGATGCATGCACATGTATCACCAGAGGTTTGCCGGTAACGTTTTTGGCATGTATTCCCGCCGGATAAGTGAGCCAGTCATGAGAATGAATCACATCGCAGGGGACCGTGCGCGCAATCACTCCGGCAACTATCGAATAATTGTTGATCTCTTCGAGGATATTGTCAGGATAGCGGCCTGAGAACTCGATGCAACCGAGATCATTGAGACGCATATAATTGAAATCGGCATAAATATGGTCTCGCAGATCAAAATACATCTGGGGATACATAACATTGCCTATGCGCCCCTGAACATAGTCCCAGTTCACATCACGCCAGGCGACGGGGGTGTTGCACGCTCCTATTATATTGGCGAAACCTTTCTCTTCATCGCCCCAGGGCTTGGGAATAACGAAGGAAATCTCCATATCGCCGTTGGCATGCATGCCCTTTGTCAGACCATAGCTTGCTGTTCCCAATCCTCCAAGGATATGGGGTGGAAACTCCCATCCAAACATTAATGCTTTCATCTGTTATTCACTTTGAGCGGTTAGAAGTTTTGTCATTTGTTTCACGGTCTTTATCGTTCGCAGAATCTCACCCACGTTTTTTGCCGTGCTCACGGCTCCGCGACCCGTATAGGGAGGATTGCCGTCATACATCTCCGAAAGAGAACCGATGCAGCCTTCGGTCATTTCATCCTCATATCCAATAAGCATTCTTTCGATAAATGAAAGACCCGACAGTCCGAAAACCTTGAAATAGGCATCTGCATAGAATCCGAAAAGCCATGGACGCGCCGGACCGAGATGAACCGCATATTCACGCTCTGTCGGATTGCCTACATATGTAGGATTATAGGCGAAGCTTTTGGGACTCAGCGAGCGCAATCCTTTTGGGGTTAGCAACTCGCGCGTGCACAGGTCAAGAACTCCTTTGCGCTGGCGGCGGTCAAGCGGCGAATATTCCAGACCGATTGCTATCGCGAGATTCGGACGCACTTGGAGGTCGGTGTAACTGCCGTTGACATAATCATACAGATAACCGTAATCGTTCAGGAATGTATCCAGAAACGAAAGTTTTATTTTTTCCGCAAGCGACGCAAGCGATGCCACATAAGCCTCTTCTCCCTTTTCGTTTTCATACAGAGAAATCAGAAATTTCACTGCATTATACCAAAGTGCGTTAAATTCAAGTATATATCCTGTACGTGGAATTATCGGCTGACCGTTGATCGATGCTGAAAGCCATGTCACAGGCGTGTTCTGCCCGTTTGATGACACAAGTCCGTTATGGTTGAGCTTAAGATTGCGAATTTTCTCACTCCTGATATCCTCTACAAGACGACGCACCGATGCTCCATAACGCTTGCGACATTCATTCGAATCCGTGTGACGACGAAATTGCTGTATCGCCCATATGGTCCACAACGGTATGTCGGGAAGATCGATCTCACCTATTGTCGGATCTTTCTCACCCTTGTCTATGAACCGGAACAATGCGCTGAGGAATGTGTCAAGTATCTCGAAATAATCTTCTTCATGGTTTATGGCGAGAGTGCAGCCGGGAAGAGAGATCAACTCATCACGGGCACGGACATTATACCAGGGATAGCCTGCCATGATATATGTGCCGCTGTCTTTTTTGAGATAAAACTGTTTGGCTGAATTTTTAAGACAATTGAAGAAGCTTGTGCGGCATGTGCGCGTTGTCAGTTCTCCGTCATATGTCTTCTCGAATTTCTTGGGGACACATTCATACGTAGACGCAGAAAAAATAATCGATTCCCCTTTCTTTATAGGCAATTCGAAATATCCGGGCACCCAGAGATCCTCCTTATAGGGAATCCCCCTGACTTTATCTTTTGTATATTCTATTCCTTTATACCAGTGCCCCTCGTTGATCCACTCGACAGGCTTGCTGAACTGCATGAACAATTCAGGATAACCGCTGTAAAGACACGTTGAGACTCCGTTGTGTGTCAGTCTGACATCCTTGTTGATCGCATCATTCTCAACACAAAGATCATTCGCATTGCGGAAAGCAAGCATTGGGCGGAAACGCAACGTCGTTGGCGAATGAGCCTCCACGAGGGTATATTTTATGAGTATGCGGTTCTCATGCGAGATAAACACTTTCTCTTTTGTCAGCACAACACCTCCCACGCGGAATGTCATTACAGGGACATTCTCGCAATTGAACTCGCGGATGTATTTGTGACCGTTGGGACTGAAAACATTGTCACCATACTGATGTAGCCCAAGATTGAAGGAGGCTCCGTGCTGGATTACCGACTCATCGAGAGATGACAACAGCACATGCGCCTTGTCGTCCATCTCCGGAATCGGTATCACGAGAAGACCATGCTGCTTGCGCGTGTTGCAACCTACGATGGTCGTGCAGTGATAAGCCCCCGACTTATTGGTGCGTAGCATCTCTTTGGGAAGACTCTGCTCCAGATTGATCATCAGGTTCTTGTCAAACTTAAGATAGCTCATGACATAAATTGATTATGCGGGTTATAATTTTCACTCCAGTTATTTTACACTATAGTTATCATCGAAGCCGAGGAGGGTAATGCCAGGGTGATAAAAAAACAATATCGTATAAAAACATTTGTACCGTTATTCCACAAAGTTACTTCATACTTTCAACAATTGCAAGCAACGTTTGTATGTTTAATAATATAATTTCACAACGTACAACATTTTTTACACATTTCGCTTAATTTTCACCACCCACGCAATTCTTATTAAAAAAATCAGAGACACAGCGCGTAATGACGCGCTGTGTCTCTGATTTTTTTAAACCTTTGATCCCCGGGTCAGAAATATCCGGGAATTTGGAAGATGTCTTATCCGAGAACCGCCTTGTAGCAGTATTCATATACATACGGCACAAGTCCCGCAAATATAATACCTGCAACGCAGATCCACAATGCAAGCTTCTCACCGATTGCGCTCTTGAAGCTTTCGACTTTAGCCTCGCCGGGCTTTATCCAGATTGCCTTGACAACCAACAGATAATAATAAAGCGAGATGATTGTGTTGATCAACGCTATCAGGACGAGCATATAAAGAGCCATTGAGCCGGTAGACGTTACTGCGGTGAAGATAAGTATCTTGCTGAAGAATCCTGCGAAAGGAGGAATACCGGCAAGTGAGAACATTGCCAGTGTCATCGCGAACGAAAGCCAGGGGTTCGTTTTGTGCAGACCGTCATAATCATCCATTGAAAGCTTGCCTGTGTTGTTCTCGATGCTTGAGATTACGGCAAACGCGCCAAGGTTGCTGACAATATACACAAGAATATAGAACATCATAGATGCAAGACCGATACCTCCCGCCATTACGCCGAGCATGATGTATCCAGCCTGCGAGATTGATGAGAACGCCATGAAGCGCTTCATGTTCTTCTGGCGGATCGCGAACAGGTTACCTACAGTTATTGTGGCAATGATGACACCATACATCATCCATTCCCACATGTGTTCGAAAAGCTGACCGAACGCATGAACGAAAATAACGAAGAACGCGAAAGCTGCCGCACCTTTTGAAATTACCGAGAGATAACTGGTGATGGCTGTCGGCGCGCCTTGGTAAACATCGGCAGTCCAGAGATGGAAGGGAACAAGCGAAAGCTTGAAACCGATACCTGCTATCATGAAGGCGATTGCCGCTATCAGAAGTCCGCTGTATTCTCCCGCAATCACATTGTTCCGAATATCATCGAAATAAAGTGAACCGCCTGAGAATGCATAGACAAACGACAGACCCATCAATAGAATCGCTGATGAGAACACTGCTGTCAGAATGTATTTTGCCGCTGCCTCATGGCTCTCGTAATGCTTCTTATTGAAAGCTACGAGTGCCGCGAGCGGAAGTGACGCCGACTCAAGTCCGATTATGAAGAGAAGGAAATGACGGGCGGAAATCATAAGATACATTCCGAAGAGCGTAACGAGTAGAAGTTCATAGAACTCACCCTTGCGGATTGCCACCTCGTCACTCTCTACCCACTTTGCAGACTGCAGGAAAACGATAAACACTCCGACATTCAGAATCGCTTTCATGGCTTTGCATGCTGTGTCGTTGACATACATGCCGCCGAACACCTCCATATCGCACGACGGTATGATCCATATGGCTACGGTTGCCAGACCGAACAGCACTGTCGTCAAGGGCGTGAGGATGCGCTTTGCGCCATCTCCCGAAAATGTGTCGAAAAGAAACACTACCAGGAAAAGACCCAGAATTATTAGTTCGGGCAACATTGCCCCAAATTGTGAATAATCCATTTTTATTGTTGTGCTTTACTCTGTTTCTAAAAGTTTTGCATATTCACTTTGTCAAAGCGCGTTCTGAAGCGCATTGATTATCGGAGCAAAACTATGTTGGATTGTCTCGTTTATCCAGTTGGGGAAGAAACCTATTCCCGCCAGACACACTATGAGTGTCACGGTCGACAGTCGTTCCCACCAGCTGGCGTCAGTAAGCTTGAGATGATGCTCGTCGTGCACGGGACCGAGAACAAGCTTGCCGACTACCCTGAGGATATAGACTGCTGTTATGACGATCGACGTTGTGGCGGCGATTACGAAAATACGGTGGAACATGTCATCGTTTTCGAACGCACCGAAGAAAATCGTCATCTCGGCTACGAAACCGGACATACCCGGCAGACCGAGTGATGCGAAACCGGCGATCATATAGCAGACTCCCAGATATGGCATGATTTTCATAAGACCTCCCATCTCGCGTATGTCGCGTGTGTGTGTCCTTCCGTAAATCATACCGATAAGGGCAAAGAAAAGTGCCGTCATCAGACCGTGTGAAAGCATCTGAAGTATACCTCCGGTCATTGCGGTGGTGTTAAGCATAAGGATTGCGAAAAGCACCATACCGCAGTGTGACACTGACGAATATGCATTGATATATTTGAGGTCTGTCTGAACGCATGCGGAGAAAGCTCCATACACTACGNTGATACCCGTAAGGATGATGAAGATCCACGCAAGTTCCTGCGCTGCCTGGGGACAAAGGAATATGGCAATGCGGAAACAGCCGTAACCACCGAGCTTCATAAGCACGCCGGCATGAAGCATCGACACTGCTGTCGGCGCGCAGGCGTGACCGTCGGGACTCCAGGTGTGGAAGGGGAACATAGCGCCAAGCACACCGAAACCTACGAATGTGAAACAGAAGAGGAGACGCTGCCAACTCGGATCAATTGCCGAGTTATGTGAGATCTCAAGTATATTCCATGTAAGCTCGCCTCCTTCTGGCGCACTGTGCCAGAAAATACCGAGAAGACCGAGCATAAGGAATGCGGAGCCTCCCATGAGCATGAGCGTAAGCTTCATAGCCGAATATTCCTTGCGTCCCGTTCCCCACACTCCGATAAGGAGATACATCGGTATGAGAGCGACCTCATAGAACATGAACATCGTGAACATGTCGATAGAGATAAAGAAGCCGAACACACCGGTTGAAAGAAGACAGAACCAGAGGAAGAAGTTCATGGGCAGCGGGTCGATTTTCCACGACGCGAATGTGCCCGCGAAAACGATTATTGCCGAAAGAAGAAGCATCAATACGGAGATGCCGTCTACACCTACCGCAAGATGGATATTGAGCGGTGCATACCACATCCAGCTGCCAGTATAGAGCATCTCGGATGTGTCGCCGCCTGCGCGTAAGGCGAGGAAGTCCACGACAAGCCAGATTGCCATTGCCAGCAGCACTGTCGATCCTGCGACCATCACCGTGCGGATTGCCTTCATATTGCTATTGCCGCAACATGCCAATCCTGCCATCATGATGACCGGGACTATTACAAACCAGATTAAGATATTTCCAAACATGATTTAATTGATATTTGCAATGCGATATGAAGTTAATTATAATAAACAGATCCATGTGATGACCGCCAGAAGCACTGCGCCGAAGAAATACCAGAGCACGTAAGTCTGAACGCTTCCGTTCTGCATTCCTTTGATTCTGACAGAGAAGAACTGGGTCATCGCTGCGAGGGCATCCATAGTGCCGTCAATGATGTGACGGTCGAACCATGCTATAGCCTTGCAGATGCCGTTGAATATGATCTTATGGGTCACGAACATGTAGATCTCATCCCAATAGAAACGGCGGTTGGCAGCAGTCCAGAGTCCGGGAAGAGCCGCTTTCATGCGTGCGGGTTTGTCATTCTTCTTCAGATACAACCAGCCTGCGAATGCAATTGCTATCAGAGCCACAACGATACTTGTGACAGCCACCTGCATTTCAATGTGAATATGATATGGCTCGCGGTTCCATGTAACAAACTCGCCGAATGGAATCAGACCAGAGAATACGCTTACAATAGCGAGGAATATCAGCGGAAGTGACATCTGCCACGGCGCATCGTGAGGACGATGCTCCTTATAATGGGGATTCTCCTCCCACCAGAACACGCGGAAATACATGCGGAACATGTAGAATGCGGTCAGACCGGCAACCATTGTCATCCATGCACCCCATATCCAGTTGTTGGCATACATTGCCGACAACATCTCGTCTTTCGACCAGAATCCGGAGAGCGGGAAAATACCTGCGATAGCAAGACATCCGATGAGGAATGTCCAGTGAGTGATCGGCATATATTTGCGCATGCCGCCCATCTCGGTGTAATTGTTCGAATGCACGGCATGTATGAGGGCACCGGCTCCAAGGAAAAGGAGAGCCTTGAACATCGCATGAGTGAAGAGATGGAACATCGATGCCATGTAGCCGAGACCGTCATGGAGCTCAGGTCTTGCGACACCGAGTGAAACCATCATGAATGCGATCTGAGATATTGTGGAGAACGCGAGAATACGCTTGATGTCAATCTGGCAACATGCAACGACCGCCGCGTAGAATGCTGTTATCGCACCTACTACAGTGATGAATGTCAACGAGTCGGGAACGATAAGATAAAGCGGGAAGAAACGCGCCACAAGATAAACACCCGCCACGACCATGGTCGCTGCGTGAATAAGCGCAGACACAGGTGTCGGACCTTCCATTGCATCGGGAAGCCAGATATGCAAAGGCATCATTGCCGACTTACCCATACCTCCCACGAAAATGAGAATCATCGCCCAGGTAAGCACTGAACCGCCGAGGAATGTAGCACCTATGGTTGAAGCGAGCACATTCGAGGACTCTGAATTGAGCATGAGGAAGTTGAACGCCGATGCGCCGCCAAGAGGTCCGTCTGCCGGAGTCTGGGCAACAAAATATGAAAGAACCAGTATGCCGATCAACATGAAGAGGTCGGCAAAACGGGTAACGATAAACGCTTTCTTCGATGCCGAGACAGCTGACGGAAGTTTGTAGAAGAATCCTATGAGAAGGTAGGAAGACACACCCACAAGCTCCCAGAAAATGTACATCTGGAAAATGTTGGTTGCGACTACAAGTCCGAGCATGGAGAATGTGAAGAGCGAAAGGAAAGCGTAATAACGCTGGAATCCCGGCTCATGCTCCATATATCCCCAGCTGTAGAGGTGAACCATAAAAGAAATTGTGGTGATGACAATGAGCATCATGGCACTGATAGGATCCAGAAGGAAACCTATGTTCACGACCATGCGTTCTGTAAACGCAAGCCACGTCACATCAAAAAGCTGAACCTGCTGGCGGATACCATCGGCTATAAATTCAGGATTTCCGCTGAAGAAATACGTGAACGCCACAGTATAAGCCATTGCAAGCAACGCGCCGTTGCCGCAGATACCTAAAACACCTGCAAGCTTGCGCGACATCTTGACACCGCCTATTCCCAAGATAAGGAACATTGTGAACGGCAGAGCCAGAATCAAAATTGGAAGTGTAATGTCCATATCTTAGTATTTCATTTTTTTAACACTGTTGATATCCGTGTTACCCACGGCACGATAGATATTCACGATAATCGCGATGGCGATGGCTGTTTCAGCTGCGGCAATGGCGATGGCGAAGAGAGTGAAAACCATTCCTTCCATGGAACCCGGGAAAAGAAAACGGTTGAAAACCACAAAATTCAAATCAGCCGAATTGAGCATCAGCTCCAATGAAATCAGCAGCGCGATCATATTCTTGCGGGTCACGAACCCGTAGACGCCGGCGGCAAACATAATGACGCTCGGCACAAGATACCATAACATGCTTAAATCCATATCTGTCTATCTTTTACGGGCAACTACAACGCCGCCGATGATACATGCAAGTAATAAAACACTGACAGCCTCAAATGGCAGGAGATACTGGAATCGGGATGTACCTGTGAAAGCTACGCCGATGTCATGCATCGTAATCCGGTTTCCCGAGTTTATCGCCTCGATAAGCGACACTCCGTTGAGTAGAGGCATGTAGAAGAGAGCAAGCAGCAGAAGAACACATCCGGCTACGGAGATAGATATTCCGAGTGCACGGCGATGTGACTCAAGAGGGGCAGACATGTCGCCCGGTTTGCGGGTCAGAAGAATCGCAAACACGAACAGCACCATTATACCCCCCGCGTAGACTGCGATCTGCACGGCACCGAGAAACTCGTAGCCGAGCTGGAAATATATCACCGATGTGCTGATAAGCACAAACAGCAGATACGTGGCAGCACGGAGTATTCTGCGCGACGTGACAGCCATAACCGAAAATACGGTCATGCATATGGCCACCACGAAATACAAAATTATATTTGCTACTGAATCCATTTATTGTGAAATTTTTAATTCTATGGTTATTGTCGTTGTCCGGCTGCTATTTCTCAGCTGCGGGTGCATCTGCCGTTGCAGGTGCCGGTTTTGGTGCGGGTACCGGATCCGCCGGCTCCGGACGATAGTTCAGCTGTTTGACAAGAGCGTCGCGTGTGAATACAGCCTGCTCGAAATCATTGGAAAATTCCAATGCGTCCTGAGGACATGTGGTGACACAGAGCATGCAGAATGTGCAACTGCCCAGATCATACGTATACTTGTCGAGTTTACGCTTCTTCTTGCCATCGGGAAGCTCTACCATCTTTGTGGTCAGACTGATTGTTCCGTTAGGACAATTCATCTGGCAGATTCCGCAGGCGATACAGCGGTGACGCCCCTCGGCATCATATTTCAAGGTAAGCTCAGCCCGGAAACGCTCTGAAATATGCAATGTCTTCCTGTTTTCCGGATACTGCTCCGTGATTTTGGGTGTCACAAATTCTTTGCCAGTAACTCCCATTCCCACAAGCAGACTCTTTACCCCCTGCCCCACTGACGAGAAATATTCTTTTATACTGCCCATGTAGCTTTTTAGGTTGGTTCTTTTTATGAGTTTAATTAATATCGTATTCTGAATCGGTTATCTTTCCACCTGACCTCCAAGAATGTCGAGAAGTTCGGTGGTGATGCTCTGCTGACGAAGCTTGTTGTATTCAAGCTGAAGCTCGTCAAAGAGTTTTTTTGCATTGTCGTTCGCGCTCTGCATCGCCATTACACGCGCTGCCTGCTCGGAGGCGCGGTTCTGAACGGTGATTTCCTGCATCGTCGACATCACAAACATTGGCAACACCTCATTGAAGATGCTGTTTGCATCAGGCTCGAAAATATAGAGTCTGTTGTCTTCTTCTCCTTCCGCACCGGATGTGAGCATCTTCTCGGTCACAGGGAAAAGCTGCTCTGTGGTCAGAGTCTGACGGCTCATGGATCGGAAATTCATATAGACAGTCTCCACTATATCAAGCTCGCCTGCAAGGAATGCGTCGCGGAGCTTTTTTGTAAACCCGGTCACGACTTCGCCCGGCATCTTTGAATCCACGCTTTCGAAAACCTTCACTTCCAAAAGATCGTCTTCAAGATGACGGACAGCCTTGGACATCTTCTTGCCTACGGGATACAACTCAACATGGAGTTCTCTGCCATATTCCTGCCTGAGACGATCAATCTCAATCAGAAGACCTTTGAAAATGTTGATGTTGTATGCACCGCACAGACCGTCGTCAGATCCATACACCACTATTCCGGCACGCTTCACATCTCTTGTCTCGATAAGAGGAGAATTGAAATTCTCTCCGGTCGACAATATATGTCCCATGATTGATTTTATCTGGTCTTTAAAGGGCTTCAGACGGCGCAGACTCTGCTCCTCCTTATGCACTTTCGCAGACGAGATCATCTTCATGGCGCCGGTGATCTTTTCACTTGACGCTACGGAACCGATGCGTATTTTTAATTCCTTAAGGGTTGCCATTAAATGATTGTTATAAGGTTAGAGGATTATTTTACCGCACTTAAAGAATCGGCAACCTCTTTCGCACATCTTGTGAGCTTTTCGGAGACCTCATCTGTAAGCTTGCCCTGACGAAGTTCGTCAAGCACCTCTTTCTGATATTTCATCTGAAGCATCTGGAGAAGCTGCTCCTGGAATATTCCCACTTTCTCGATAGGCACATTCTCAAGAAGCCCGTTTACACCACAGAAAATTACGGCAATCTCGTTCTCTACACGCCATGGATGATACTGAGGCTGTATAAGAAGCTGCTGGTTCTTACGGCCTGTATCGATGACCTTGGCTGTAACAGGATCCACATCGCCGCCGAATTTTGTGAACGATTCAAGCTCGCGATACTGTGCCTGCGCGATCTTCAGTGTACCTGCCACTTTCTTCATCGCCTTGACCTGTGCGTTACCACCCACACGAGACACTGAAATACCCACGTTGATCGCCGGGCGGATACCCTGGTTGAACAACGCGGTCTCAAGGAATATCTGACCATCGGTGATTGAAATCACATTGGTAGGAATATATGCAGAAACGTCACCTGCCTGAGTCTCGATGATAGGAAGTGCAGTAAGCGAGCCGCCACCTTTAACTATAGGCTTCATGACATCGGGCAGGTCATTCATGTTCTCCACCACTTTCTGGTCACCGATAATTTTTGCGGCGCGCTCAAGAAGACGTGAATGAAGATAGAAAATATCACCGGGATATGCCTCACGTCCGGACGGACGTTTGAGAATTAGGGAAATCTCGCGATATGCCACAGCCTGCTTCGAAAGGTCGTCATATACGATAAGCGCGTCTCTTCCTGAATCACGGAAGTACTCTCCGATTGCCACTCCTGCAAATGGAGCGTAATAACGCATGGAAGCAGAATCGGACGCATTGGCGGCAACGACCACTGTATAAGGCATCGCTCCATATTTGGTAAGCGTGTTGACAATCGCAGCAACCGTAGATGCTTTCTGACCGATTGCCACATATATGCAATACACCGGCTTGCCTGCCTCGTAATTCTCCTTCTGATTGATTATCGTATCAATGGCTATTGCAGTTTTACCGACCTGACGGTCACCGATGATAAGCTCACGCTGACCACGACCGATTGGAATCATTGAGTCGACTGCCTTGATACCGGTCTGCAAGGGCTGCACAACCGGCTGGCGGAAAATTACGCCCGGCGCCTTGCGCTCAAGTGGAAGCGGTATGAGTTTACCCTCGATAGGCCCCTTGCCGTCGATAGGCTCGCCGAGCATGTTGATGACGCGCCCGAGAAGCCCCTCGCCAACCTGAAT
>NZ_CAJMXD010000005.1:0-23051 GCF_905219685.1 Barnesiella sp. CU968 | reverse complement strand
CAGATTTTAAGAGACGCCAGTGCAGTATGATAGTGTTTGGATTTAACTTTCATTCACGTGAAGATGGTTTTTCGAGGGAATTTCACGAGCTGAAGAAGGAGCATGGCGGGCTATTCGACTTATGAAACTTAGAACTCACCGAAAAGACACTTCATATGCACGAAAAGAATTAATTCGGAATATTTTATATATAATTCATGCTAAATCCAAACACCCTCCTACTGTAGCTTAAATTTGAATTTACTTATTATCATGAAAAATTATCAAAAAAATAATTTCACAAATTTGACAATATCATTGGAAAATTCGCGTATTTTTATTAAATTTGCAACAATTTTTGGAAGTACATATGAGACAATTAAAGATAACAAAATCCATTACCAACCGCGAAANTGCCTCTCTTGACAAATATCTTCAGGAAATCGGTCGCGAAGAGCTGATTTCCGTAAGCGAGGAGGTCGAACTTGCGCAGCGAATCAAAAAAGGAGATCATGCAGCTCTTGAAAAACTGACAAAGGCAAATCTCAGGTTTGTAGTGTCTGTGGCAAAACAATACCAGAATCAGGGTCTTAGTCTTCCGGATCTTATAAATGAAGGGAACCTTGGTCTGATTCGCGCTGCCCAGAAATTTGATGAGACTCGTGGTTTCAAATTCATATCATATGCAGTGTGGTGGATACGCCAGTCTATTCTTCAGGCGTTGGCTGAACAAAGCCGCATTGTGCGTCTTCCTCTCAATCAGGTAGGATCTCTTAATAAGATAACAAAGGAACTTTCTAAATTCGAACAAGAAAATGAGCGTCGTCCGTCACCGGAAGAATTGGCGGAAAGACTTGACATGCCTGTTGACAAGATTTCAGATACAATGAAAGTATCTGGGCGACATATATCTGTGGATGCTCCTTTTGTTGAAGGTGAAGACAATTCACTGCTTGATGTCCTTCCAAATGATGACAGCCCCATGGCTGATGCAAGTCTTAATCAGGAATCCTTGTCTAAAGAAGTTGACCGTGCGCTCAAACAGCTTTACGATCGCGAACGGGAGATTCTTAAAATGTTCTTCGGCATCGGCTGTCAGGAAATGACTCTTGAGGAAATCGGAGCGAAGTTTGATTTGACGCGTGAACGCGTACGCCAGATCAAAGAAAAAGCAATCCGTCGTCTCAAAGGTCAGAAAAGCAAGCTCCTCAAGAGTTATCTTGGAGAATAAGCCGCAATAAATCGAAGGCACATATCAATAAAATATGATGAACTCCTTCAATACCCATATCTTACCCGCAATCAAGGCAATTGTCTTGACGGCGGGTTTATTGCTTGCTGCACCGCAATTGTCGGCAGACAATGCCACCATGAATGACAGCATACGCAATGCTACAAGAGAGAGTCTTTTCCCGGAGAAATCGAGAAGTCTCGCAAAATCGCACTTCACCTGGGGAGCGGAAGCCGGAGCTTCCATTGACCTGACAGGACATGATATGTCAACATTTGATGTAGATGTGCTCTTCGGATATAAAAACTCTTACATACGTATGGTCGGTCTGGGAGCCGGGATACACCGCACTGTGCAGAGAGGAGACAACTTCATCCCTATTTATGCCACTATCCAGACATCATTCCGGAAGAAACCCTCACTCGTTTTTATGAGTGCCAAAATAGGATATTCTTTCAATACAATCAGCGATTCTCCTACGTTCGGTGATTTTGTCTCATCCATAGGTGTTGGCGTAAATCTCTCACTTTCCAGATTAGCCAACAGCTATATTATTCTTTCTGCCGGATCGAGATATTTTAACAAAAGACACATTGATATGATTGACCGTCTCGACCAGCACTACATCTATATTGCACAACTCCGATTTGGAGTCAGTTTCTGATATTCTGACATGAGGTAATTCTGATGTCGTAATTATAAAATCAAGGCACGGTTCAATAGACCGTGCCTTGATTTTAACTGTCGAAATCTTTCGTAATTTATTTGAAGAGATATTGCGATGAAATAGACTGGTTGTTGTGTATCCTGCGGATTGTATCTGCAAAGAGTTTTGCAACAGGCAGCACAGTTGCCTTATGATTCTCTTTGACATATGGGATAGAGTCTGTAAAGATGATTTCTGTAAGACCGCAGTTCTTCACATTCTCAGTGGCAGGATCACTCATCACCGGATGGCTGCATAGCGCTCTTACTGATTTTGCGCCATATGAAAGAAGCAGGTCGCTTGCTTTTGTGATTGTTCCCGCAGTATCGACAATATCATCAATAAGAACAACGTTCTTACCTTCCACATCTCCGATTACCGTCATCGACGCCACTACATTTGCTTTGGCTCGTTGTTTGTGACAAAGCACCAAGGGGACATCAAAGTATTTGGCGTAGGAATTGGCTCTCTTGGCACCGCCCACATCGGGAGATGCTATAACCATATTCTCAAGACGCAGGCTCTCTATGTAAGGAATAAAAATGGATGATGCATAAAGGTGGTCTACCGGAACATCAAAGAAACCCTGAATCTGGTCAGCATGTAGATCCATAGTAATCAGACGGTCAATACCGGCTACGCTTAAAAGATCTGCCACAAGCTTGGCTGCAATTGACACGCGTGGTTTATCTTTGCGATCCTGACGAGCCCATCCGAAATAAGGCACAACAGCTATAATCTGGGCTGCTGACGCTCTTTTGGCTGCATCGATCATGAGCAAGAGCTCCATAAGATTGTCACTGTTGGGGAATGTAGACTGCACAAGATAGACCTGACTGCCACGAATCGATTCCTCAAAACCTACTTCAAACTCTCCGTCGGCAAAACGCTCCTTATTCATTTTGCCCAATTCAATGCCTAATTCTTTACAAATAGACTCACCAAGATACCTTGATGACTCACCTGCAAAAACCTTAATTGGCGGAAGGTTACTATTCATTATATAGAAAGGTTGTTATTTGGTTCGACAAAATTATAACTATTTTCTGTAATTTCTAAATGATTTTAGGGAAATTTTTCTACAGTCACATGTCATTTTTATTCAATCGCATTGTTGCCTCGCTTCTTTAAAGGCACGATTACAGCATCATGCCCTTTTACGCTTAATGCAGTCTGCACATCCGCTCCGACCTCAAAAGAAAGTTCCCTGCCCCACAAAAGATCTTTAGCGCACTGTTTTCCGGAAGCAAGACCTGCCATGTCGATGGCAAGTTGCGGAATACTTAGAGACAGATCAATGTTATTGTCATCAAAATTAGCTACTACAAGTAGTGCCTCGGACTCCGTATAACGCAAAAAAGCGTACTGTCTGTGCGGATTGAAACCGGAATTACGAAGATTCACATACATCAAATCGAAAAAGCATCCTTCTCTGAACGCACGCCTTACATTACACATAGTCAAAACATTCTTATACAACTTTCTCAACCATCTTTCATGACGAGTAAGCTTCAGAGTGCTGCAACGTCCGTTGNCATACCAACGGCGAAGAGTGTCATAACTCCAATAGTCAAAAATCGTAGATCTGTTGTTGTCTCCTGCGAAACCTTCGTTGTCATGTGCCATCTCTCCCAATTCTTGTCCATAATAAATCATAAAAGGTCCTTTCGATATCATGGCGCTGACCACAAGCGATGGTATAACTTTCGACGGATCTTCCGCATATTCCCGAGAGGCAAACCTTACTTCATCATGATTTTCAAGAAAGTTGAGCATTTTGTCTCCGATGCCGTCCACGCATTGCCAGCACCCGGTGAGTTGCGCGGCGGAAACATTGTGTTTTTCAATTCCGACAAGAGTGTCATACAGATTGACCTTGTCATACAGGTAATCGAAATGGCAATAATCCAGAAATGTGCGATACAGATTCACATCATAAATCTCTCCTATAAATATTACATCCGGATAATCCTGCTTTACCTGAGGGATAACCCAATGCCAGAACTCCTCCGGCACCATGAAAACCATATCACACCGGAATCCGTCAACACCTTTCGATGCCCAGTAGCGAAGAATGTGAAGCATTCGGAGCCATGTGTCGGGAACAGGTTCAAAATGTCTTGAATTGTCACCGGGATCATATCCATAATTGAGCTTCACGGTCTCATACCAGTCATTACGGTGACAGAAAGCCGTGAAACAGTCATTACCTGTCGCCTTGGCGGGAAACTCCACATAAGGCTTGTTTCCTTCCAAATCAAGCGGAAAATCCGGGCAGAACTGCTGGTTTACGATATAGTAATAATTATTGGAGGCACTGAAAAACTTTCCGAAGTCGTCATCGCATCCGAAATCGCGCACTCCTGCCGGAGCCACATCCGAATGGTATTCACGTGCCGTGTGATTGGGAACGAAATCTATTATCACCTTGAGTCCCTGATTGTGAATCCTGCCGACAAGGTTTTCGAATTCCGACATTCTCTCCCCGACATTCTCTGCAAGAGACGGAGCCACATCATAATAATCCTTGATCGCATATGGCGAGCCAGCCTCACCTTTCACAACATTCGGATTGTCTGCAGGTATGCCGGGATATGATGTTTTCGTTGCCATCTCTATCACCCCCGTAAGCCATATGCAATTTACACCAAGATCTGCAATCGACCCTATGACTTTCGCTGTGATGTCATTGAATTTCCCGGAACCATTCTCCTCCAATGTGCCGCCGGGCACACACGAGGCGGTCATATTAGTGAATATACGAGGAAAAACCTGATATATGATTAGTTTTTCTTTCATTGCATCAATGATATTTGTTTTTTACAATACTTTTTCCAATACCCGGCACGCAGCGTCATAACCTATTTCCACATTGCGTCGCAGACTTGTCAGGTCAAATGTTTTTGAGTGAGATATTGCCTGGGGCATAATGAGATGGTCACAGAGCTTTATATCCTGCAGTACATTCGCTTTGGTCATAAGATGAAACGATCTCTCCGCTATATCAAGCAATGACTGCTTGTATTTGTAATTTCTGTTCAACGGACTGCAATTGCTACCGATCAGAACCTTGCAGTAATCGCGTATCGCCCATGCCGGTAGATTTCTCAACACACCGCCATCAACATAATGAGTACCGTTGATCAGAACCGGACGGAAAATTATAGGTATACTGCATGATGCCAGTACACGGGGCACAATCTCCCCTTTACACCATCCTACAGAAGTGCCTTTGTCAAAATTGGTCGCACATACAACCGTCGGAATCTTAAGCTCCTCAAGATTCCTGACAGGCAGCCAGCTTTCAAGCATCTTTCCGAATTTATCAAGACGAAAGAATCCTGATGTAGGTACAGAAAATTCTGTAAAATCTGCGAACTTCTGTGATTCAGCGAAACAATCGATCATGTCGTGTGGAGACAAACCGGCTCCATAAAGAACTGCAGCTATAGAACCTGCCGAGACTCCGGACAGTATTTCCGGCTTGATTCCGAACCTGTCGAATGCCGTGATAACTCCGATGTGTGCGAATCCTTTGGCGCCGCCCCCACCGAAAGCGACTCCGTATTTAGGAATCTTCCGGAGTCCTGCATATTCAAGAATCCCTTCTATTGAAACATTACTTAACAGTGCCATTTTTGCATCTATTTGTTTATCGACTATTTCTCATCCTCTTTCTTTACAACCCGTTTTTTCTTGCGCTTGAGGAATGTGAACGGATTGTCAAAATCCCGACGGTATATCACTCCTATCCCCTGGGTTGTCAATGCGGAACGGAGATAATAGTTCTGGTCATTAAAATGATTATATGCCTTAAGCCGCAGGTTGCCATTCTTGTTTAGAAGATACTCGATATCAAAGTCGCCAACGAATGTTGACTGAGATGTGGCTCTGTCTCTATAGCCAAAATTGCCGTTGATAAGCAAACGGTTATCCAAAAGCCGTGAAGACAATGCCACATCAACCTCCATATCTGAAAAATCTCCCTTGTCGGAACGGAACGAAGGAGCAAGCGATATTTTATCCGTGAGTTGCCCCATAAAACTCGACAATTGCGACGACAGAGTCGAAGATGCCACAGATGCCAGTTCCCCGCCTCCGTTACTTGTGGAACCCATATACTCTGGAGTGTAGAATCTGTTTAAAGCAAGCAGATATATAATCTGCCTGTTCATCATGTCGTCAGTAGAAATGATGCTCTTGACCTTTCGCTCCACATCCTGTGTCAATGTCGGCAACGCGATATCAAATGTAATCTCAGGACTACGCATGTCACCGTTAACCTTAAGCAAGGCGTCAACAGGGACATTTGTCCTGTTAAGGTCGCGGTCTGTAGAGAAACTCTTGTCAAGATCCGAAAGATTTGTGTTTACCCGGTAGGCGGCTGTTATATCGAGCACACCCTGCATCGGATCTCCGTTGAATGAGATGTTACTTCCTGAATAAATCTTGAAATCACGCAATATAAGATCCTGTAGACTGAAATTATAGTTACCCTCCTCAAGAGTGTATTTCCCATAAATCTGCATCTCGTCGGAATCTGTATTATACGATATCTGCATCGGACCGCCACCGCGGGCAACAATTCTGTCTCCAGCTTTGGGATCCATCACAAGTGTCATTCTTGCAGCAGGAGTCACGCTACACCTTATATCCATTGAAAACAATGAAGGGCGGTCTGACTCGGGTTTTGGCAATGACTTCTTGAATTGTTCCTCTGGATCAACAGTCCCGCTGATTTCTTCCAACTCCGTTTTGCGTCTGTCTGAAAATGTAAGAAACTCATAATCCGACGCAGTCTGTGTCTCGCTTAATACAAATGTAAAGTCGCTGTTGGCTGTAGTCGACACATCAAGCATCATAGACACAACCCCGGGCCTTCCTCGCAGTGTTCCGCCTCCTGATGCATAAATCTTACCATACCAATCAGGATTGATTTTATTATTGGTGTCGAAACACAAGAGATCACGCGCTCCACTAAGCCGGAATTCAAATTCCGGCTCATGGAAATAACGATGCTTGACAAACCCTTTCAACATCGCCGAGTTTCCATATTTATCATAAAGTTTGAATGCCGGAATATCAATATATCCGGGACGGATATATACGGAATCGCTTCCATGGTAATATACATTGGTATAATCCACCTTCATGCAGATTGAATCTGCAAGCACCGATCCCTTAAGGTCTATATCTTTGAATGTTCCGAAAAGCTTCACCCGTCCGGATGCCTCACCGCCCACATCTGAAGTGAATGCGGACATAAACGGTTTCAGAAAATCAATGTTGACGTGATCCGCGAGCATATCGAAAGATAATGAATCACGCGTGACATACACACCACCTCCGATAAGAGCTACCCTGCGGTTGTTTTTTCTTATATCTGCATTGATAGCTACCTTTTTGCTGTCGTTTACCCAATGACTCTCAAGATTGCCATCTCCGAGGACAGCACCGTTATAGCTCAGATCCTTGACAAACAAACGCTGTGTACGCAACACCGGCATTTTGGTAAAAAGATCGGATGCAAGAATTTCTCCGGTCGCCATGCCTCCGAATGTCACGTAGTTTATGTTCAAAGCCTCGAAAATATAACTTAGATCAATCCCCGCAAGTTTGACACGCAATGCATCCACAGGAGATGCGGAAGCTCGCCCGTTTACTGTCACAAACTGCCCTGCATGCCATATTCTGACATTGTCCACATCCACAACATCATTGGCATAATCCACGTTAGCACGATCTATACGCCATTCAGAACCATTAAGCCTGAAAGAGGAAGGCGATACCTTCACAGAAACGTCCGGTTTACCGGTAAGTACGTTTTTCGAGATGTTCGCGCTTAAATCCACATTGCCTTCAGCCGTCTTGTTTTTCTCAAAAGTCCAGTCAATGCCAGCTTGGATGTCATCATCCAAAGCACTTACTGAGATATGCAGATTGGCATCGTCATTCTTAGCTGGAACTGTGCTTTTTATATCGGCCACAAACCCCTGTGACTGCTTTCCTGACAAGGAGATTTTGGTGCCCCTTATCATTTTAGAACTGCCCTTGACCAGATAAGGAGCTTCAATATTAATGGATATCACATCTTCCGCACCCTTGAAACTTGCCGAGGCGATAATATCGGAATATGGTCTTACGGGAAGAGCGAAAAAATCGACAAATTCATCATTAGGACTCACCGTAAGTGAAAATTCAGCCCATTCAGAAGACTCTGAAACGATCCCTCCTTTTACCATAGACGGCAATGCGACAGAAGCTATATTTTTCGAAGTCTTTATTATATCGCTGAATGTGAAATTTCCTTCAATTTTACTTTTGACAAAATCGGATTCGAGCGTGTAGCATTTTAATGAATCATTATTATGCGATGTCAAAGACAGACCATCGATATGCACTCCCCTGTCACCATGCTTTTCAAACGATAATGATTTCAAAGAAACCTCACCTGTTATATTGTCTGCATTATTGCCTGTAAGATTGGTTTTCGCAGCACCTGAGAACGCATAACCTTGGTATTTCGGCAATAATCCAAAACGTGATGGTATGAACCGACGTATATCCGCGTTCACATTCCATTGCGATTTGTCTCCGTTCAGGATAATATCAGCATCTGAAGTCAGATTCAATGATTCATCGTCTATAGATACGTTACATGATAATGAATCACCTTTCTTTTCACCGCTGAAAATTATATTGTTAATTGTTTCTCCGTTAAACTCAAAACCGCCTATCTCGACATTTCCGAATGCATCTATTCCTCCGCGATTCCTGTCGATATCGAATGTCGACGTAAATGATACCGAACCAAACTTTTCATCATTCAACAAAGTCCCGATATCAAACATTTCGGAACTTATGTCTCCATATATCCCCAACGATTCTCCTTGATTCCAGATGACTCCGCAATCAGTGGATATATCTCCAAATCCGGATGAGATCTCACCTTGCATTCTTCCGGTCTTATCCGGTATGGAAATATACCCGGAAAGATTGACATCAAGTTCTTTTGATCGTCTGAGAATGTCTGTTACGGACTCTTTGGCTCCAGGAACAAGTGTAATCAGCCTACTTAGTTTTTCTGCTGAAGAAAAAAACTCAAAATGTTTCAAGTCACACGTCATATCACCGATTTCAGGCATACCTGAGATATTGGCATAAGTATTCAGCAGTAGATCTCCATTATCGCTTCTTAACACAAGCCGTTCAAGATTCATATCACCCGTATTGCCGGAAACATCCACTTGAAGAGTGTATTCTTCATAATAACTTCCCAACGGAGAATAAAACGCTTCAAAATCTTTCGGAGACAGTCTCGACGCTTTTATACTTAACTTATGCTCTCCGGAATCCAAAGCTGCGGGAATATCTTTAAAAGAAGTGAATGAGAGTGCTATATCTGATATTTTTATATCACTTCCCGGCATTCTTAGATTTATATCCTTCAAATCTATTGAATGAGGTGTGATATGCGCATACATTCCGAGTTTCTCAATATTCAACCCGCTACGCTCTATAAAAGACACTCTTCTTAAATCAATTATAAAATCATCGTTCTTGATCCGAGGCAACGTCACATCTGCTCTCAAATCATTTAACGCAATATGGTTGCGGTCAAATTTTCTGCCATTTTCAATCTGCGGACTGTCAATTACATCATATGAGACCTTTGACTTTCTTATGACTATATTGTGCAGCTTGACATCGATTTTTTTTGGCGGTTTATTTTTTTCCTTTGGAGAGAAAGCTTTGATTATAAAATCTATATTTAACGGAGAGTGCGCATCTTTTTGCCGGATTTCTGCATCCAGCCCTATTATTTCGGCGTAAGTTATCTCGATCTTCCTGTCATATACAAGCCTCCATAGATGAATACCGGCACCAAGCGTACTCACATACACGCATTTTTTTCCATCAGGAGAGTAAACGCTGACATCCGACAGTCTGACCTCATTGAAAGGGAATAGTTTTAGATTTCCGATCTCAACTTTCGAACCCAGAAAAGCGGATACCTCCCTTTCTGCAACATCTCTTACACCTTTCTGCACGGCAGGAACAGAAAGCACCACATATAGGACAACATAAATAGCCACCGCTATGGTTATAACGGTGAAAAGAAAACTTCGAAGAACCTTATAAGTAGTTCTTAATGCCGACATAGATTACAAAATTACTAAAAATCCACGATTAAGACCGCATTTTCCGGTTATATTTTGCTAAAATTTGAAAAGCATTTCTTAACTTTGTGGAAGAATATAAGGTAATGAGAAATGAGTACAGCCATTCTAGGAATAGAATCGTCATGTGATGATACGTCAGCAGCGGTAATTGTTGACGGCATTCTTCGCAGCAATGTCATTGCAGGGCAGAAAGTGCACGAGGCATATGGCGGAGTAGTGCCTGAGCTTGCATCTCGAGCGCATCAGCAAAATATTGTGCCGGTAGTTTCGGAAGCTCTCAGACAAGCGGATATAAAGAAAGAAGACCTGTCGGCAATAGCATACACCCGTGGTCCGGGATTACTCGGATCGTTGCTTGTAGGTACGTCTTTTGCAAAAGGAATGGCTATCGGACTCGACATCCCTTTAATAGATGTCAATCACCTGCATGCCCATGTTCTTTCCCACTTCATTAAGGTAAATCCGGAAGACAAAACACCGGAATTTCCATTCCTTTGTCTCCTGATTTCAGGTGGAAACTCTCAGATAATTCTTGTCAGAAGCATGTCTGAAATGGAAATCCTTGGAAAGACTATCGATGATGCCGCCGGTGAAGCTTTTGACAAATGTGCCAAAGTTGTAGGACTACCCTATCCTGGCGGTCCGCATGTAGACCGACTTGCCGCACAGGGAGATCCCAAAGCTTTCTCTTTCAGCAAGCCGCATATCCCGGGACTTGACTATTCCTTTAGCGGACTCAAGACATCATTCCTGTATACTGTAAGAGACAGAATCAAAGAAAACCCACGGTTCATTGAAGACAACATCGCAGATTTGTGCGCATCACTCCAGACAACCATTATTGACATCCTGCTTGACAAACTGCAAAAAGCAATAAACCAGACAGGCGTCAAAGACGTTGCTATCGGAGGAGGTGTATCCGCCAATTCCGGAGTTCGTGACGCCGTTGAAAAGCTTTGCCGCAGAATGAAAGTCCGGGCATGGATTCCTCCCAGGGCATTCACCACAGACAATGCCGCGATGGTAGCGATTGCAGGATACCACAAATATCTTAATAATGAATTCAGCCAACTCGGGCTCCCGCCGTTTGCCCGCGTATCAATATAATGCAATGACAAAGAAAAGCGCATCCGATCACAAAGAGAGCCGACATATAGTCATTTACGGCTATACGCGACAGGAACTCTCCAAAATAATCCAGCATTTCGAGTCGAGATTGCCGGATTTCGTAAAGATCACAATCGATTCCGGAAATCTTCTCACCAAGATCACACTTACCGGAATAAACTCCGGTGTTGAATTATTGCGTTTTCAGATGAACAGGCTACACCAGAATCTCCAGGATCTATTCTCTGAAGAACTTGTAACTATTGAAGACAAAGGACTGTCGCAAGTCCTCGGCGAACTTCTTTCGGAAAAAGAGCTTACTGTCTCGTCGGCTGAAAGCTGCACCGGTGGCAATATAGCCCATAAGATTGTGCAACGCGCCGGGTCTTCCGCATATTTTATGGGAAGCGTGGTCAGCTATAGCAATGATGTCAAGGCGGAAGTGCTGGGAGTTTCAAGAAGCGATATAGGACGCCACGGAGCCGTCTCGCGAGAAGTGGCAGAGCAGATGGCACTCGGAGCGGCAAATCTGATGCGTACCGATTGCGCCATAGCAACCACAGGTATTGCCGGACCGGAAGGCGGTTCAAAATTCAAACCTGTCGGAACCGTCTGGTTCGCAGTTAAATATGGAGAAAGAATCGTCAGCGAATGCATCCGTTTTGAAGGAGATCGCGACAAAGTCATAGAATCAGCGACAAACCATGCGCTCGTTATGCTCATAAACCTCCTTCGCAACACCTATACTGCGCAGGAAGATATAAATGACGATTAAAATTCAAAAAATCACATAAAAAACTTGTGTTATTCATAAAAAAATTGTAATTTTGCAATCGTTTTGTGACCCATCCTTAAAAGTCGCTGAATATGATGCAATTAGCGATGATATGAGAACTGCGATGATGACCAAAGCAATTAATTAAAAAATTAACAACAAGAATATAGCAACAGCCATGGCTAAAGTTTGTCAAATTACCGGCAAAAAGGCGCAGGTGGGCAACAACGTTTCCCACTCAAAACGTCGCACCAAACGTAAGTTCGAGGTTAACTTGCACACAAAAAAATACTACTGGGTTGAGCAGGATATGTGGATCGTATTGCGAGTGTCTGCACACGCTATGCGCACTATCAACAAGATCGGTCTGAACGCGGCTCTCAAGAAAGCTGAGGCTGCCGGAAATATCGATTTCAAAGATATCAAAATCCTTTCTCTCTAAAATTCAGTTAATATTATGGCAAAGAAAGCTAAAGGTAATCGAGTTCAAGTTATTCTCGAATGCACAGAACATAAGGCAAGCGGTATGCCCGGTATGTCTCGTTACATCACAACAAAAAACCGCAAGAACACAACAGGTCGTATGGAGTTGAAAAAATACAACCCCATCCTTAAGAAAGTAACCGTTCACAAAGAAATTAAATAAGCACTCTGAACTATGGCAAAGAAAACCGTCGCGTCACTTCAGAAAGGTGAAGGACGCACCTACAGCAAAGTCATCATCATGGAGAGATCTCCCAAAACGGGCGCTTATGTTTTCAAAGAGGAAATGGTGCCTAACGATGCAGTTAAAGACGCTCTTAAATAATTAAGATATCCGATAAAAAATCCGGTGGTTGAAAAATTCAACCACCGGATTTTTTCATGCGTAGTCCCGGTTGGGAAATATTTCAAAAAACATATCCGATACCCATTCCGAAAAAACCGCCGCTTGTATCATTCATCAGAGAATACTTACCCTGCAAAGATAACTTCAGATAAGAAGTGAGATAAATTTCGAATCCTGCTCCGAAATTAGCTCCGGCTCTGCTCGCGCTGTCACCATATCTGTATGACCAGTTATTGAACGTGAATCCGGCAAGAGGATACACGGCAAAACCTCGCGCCACGCGAAACGGGAAATGCATGTCGATGTCAAGAACGAAAGCCGACTTGTTGTCATTTCTGAACACATACCCTAAATCAGGAGCGATACGGAAATGATCGGCAAACGTATACTGAAAATAAACATCGGTGAATCCACCGTTGTTATACGTTGCAAATCCCCCCATCAGTCCGAGAGTCTTCTCTCCCCTCTCCGCATGTGCCGGCAACGGCATCAATGCTCCAAGTGACGTTGCAGCTGCAACAGCCAATACGGATAATTTTTTCATATTTTTAAATGTACGGTTTAATAATTTCAGACAGTTGTTGACCAATAATCCTCAAACCCGCCTGCAAGTGCTAAATTCAATAAGAAAACGTTTAAATTTATGAAAATGTTTCGTTAAATTTGCATTTGGATTAAAAATTTGTATCTGTTTTTTAACATATACGCATAAACAATACGTAATGAATGAATTAGGATATATCCGCGTTGCAGCTGCTTCTCCTGAGGTCAGACCAGCCGATGTGGATTTCAATATATCGGAAATAAAGAGACTCATCTCCGATGCCGCAGACAAAGGTTCGGATATAGTCCTTTTCCCGGAACTTTCAGTTACCGGCTACACTTGCGCCGATCTCTTCTTTCAGCAGAATCTGATTGAAAAAACAGAGAGCGCGCTTAAGGAGCTTGCGGTGTTTTCATCTGACAAGAAAATAGCGATTGTAGTCGGTGCTCCGTTACGAGCCGCCAACCGCCTTTACAATTGCGCAGTAGTCATCACCGGCGGCAAAATCATCGGTGCCGTTCCCAAAATTCATCTTCCCAATTACAATGAATTTTATGAAAAGAGGTGGTTTACTGAAGGCAGCAGGTGTGAATCCGGATGCAGGCTTGATTCTGATCTAACATTCATTTCCCGGAACACCCTCTTTGAGATAGCAGGTGCAAGAATCGGCATCGAGATATGCGAGGATCTGTGGGTGCCGGCTCCTCCCAGCTGCGAAATGGCAATGAACGGAGCTGAGATTATATTAAACCTCTCTGCCACAAACGAACTCGCCGGGAAACACAATTATCTTATTGACCTTATAGCTCAGCAGTCAGCTCGATGCCGTTGCTCATACGTGTATTCCTCTGCCGGTCTCGGAGAGTCCTCGACAGATCTTGTTTTCTCCGGAAACTGCATTATCGCCGAAAACGGCACAATCCTCGGTGAATCAGAACGTTTCATTATGAAGGATAAAATGATTATCCGGGATGTCGATATTGAAATGCTCAGAAACGACAGGGTAAAACATTCCACATTCTCGGATTCGGCAAACGGCTCATATGATATAATCATGACTGATTTTGCCGGATGCAGAACAGCAAGTATGAACCAACATGAACAAAACGGTATATTGCGCCATATATCCTCCCATCCTTTTACTGACGGCGATCCGCATCGGTTTCGCGAACGATGCAGCGAGATATCATCCATACAGGCATGGGGCCTCGCACAGCGTCTTCGCGCCATAAACTGTAAAAAGACAGTGATCGGAATATCCGGTGGTCTGGACTCTACCCTGGCACTTCTTGTCACAGTCAAGGCATATGACATGCTTGGCATTGACAGAAGCGGCATTACCGCCATTACAATGCCAGGGTTCGGAACGACAAAGCGAACCCGTTCCAACGCTACGTGCCTTATGGAGCTTTTAGGCGTGACGATGCTTGAGATTCCTATTGGGGAGGCTGTTATACAACATTTCAATGCAATCGGACATGACCCTGAGCTACACGATGCCACCTATGAGAACGCACAGGCGCGAGAACGCACCCAGATTCTTATGGATATGGCAAATAAGACAGGTGGAATAGTCATTGGAACGGGAGACCTCTCCGAACTTGCTCTTGGATGGTGCACATACAACGGTGACCAAATGTCGATGTATGGCGTAAACGCCTCGGTACCCAAAACTCTTGTGAAGTATCTTGTAGAAGGATATGCTGACACGACAGATAATCCTAAAATCAGAAAAGTATTACTTGACATTATTGACACCCCCATCAGCCCGGAACTGCTTCCTGCGGCAAAAGATGATTCCATAGAGCAAAAAACTGAAGACCTTGTGGGACCATACGAGCTTCACGATTTTTTTCTGCACGGGATGTTGCGCAATTCTTTTTCTCCGTCCAAAATCTTCCGCCTTGCCTGTGTGGCATTCAGTGGTGTTTATGATGCTGATGTTATCAGACACTGGCTCAAGATATTCTACAGACGTTTCTTTTCCCAGCAATTCAAACGTTCGTGCATGCCTGACGGAATGAAGGTCGGAAGTGTATGTCTATCTCCCCGTGGAGACTGGAGAATGCCTTCCGATGCGTCGTCCTCTATGTGGCTGAATGAAATTGAAAATCTTTAAACAACAATCATGAAGTTGAAACATACTTCACTAAATGCAGTTATCAAGTGAACGAAGATTTAAAAAAAGCAGTAGAAATACTCCGAAACGGCGGAGTCATTCTCTATCCCACAGATACTATCTGGGGATTGGGTTGTGATGCCACTAATCCAGAAGCCGTGGATCGTATCTTTAAGATCAAGAAACGTGCTGATTCCAAATCCATGCTGTCGTTAGTAGCTTCAGACGGGATGCTGCAGCAATTTGTCAGTGAAGTTCCGGATGCTGCATGGCAGTTGATAGATGCGGCTGTCAATCCGCTGACCATCATATATGACAATCCTCGGGGCATAGCGTCAAACCTACTTGCTGAAGATGGATCCGCAGGTTTTCGCATTACTTCTGAGGCATACTCCAGAGGACTATGCCTCAGACTAAGACATCCGGTAGTCTCCACCTCTGCCAATATATCGGGAAGTCCATCTCCTTTATGCTTTGNAGACATTCCTCAGGAAATTGCAGATGCGGTAGATTATGTTGCGGAATATGGTCGTAATCAGACTCAGACAAAGCCAAGCAACATAATAAAGGTGACTGATTCAAACGTGATATCAATAATAAGATAACCCAGACTGACTGTTCTTAAAAAACAGACACTACATCATGAAAAGAAGGGGTATGTCATTGACACGGCAAAGACTGAAATATGTGGCGAGCGACTTTGTCACAACTTCGGTCTCGTTCTTTCTGTTCAATATCTGCAGGTATCATATCCTTCACAACGAACTCCCGTCTTCATGGTCACTGTCTGAGTTCCTGTCATTACCGAAACTCTTATGGGAGCAGGCTCTTATCCCTGTCGCCATGCTTGCAGTCTATTGGCTGTCCGGTTACTACAACCGCCCGTTTGAAAGATCTCGGCTTAATGAGTTTATCAATACTTTTTATTCAGCCCTTTTCAACGCAACTCTTATCTTTTTCATACTTCTTATCAATGACCGCGGACCGGTGGTGTCTGCTGATTATCTATTGATCTGTGTTTCTTTTCTCCTTCTTCTATTATTCACGTACAGCGGTCGACTGCTGATTACATCCTCTGCATTTCGCTGTGCGAGAAAAAAGAATATCAGGAATAATGTTCTCATAATCGGGACATCCATCCAAGGACATAAAATCTACGACAGACTCATCAGAAGCAAGGTGCTGATAAAATATAACATCGTTGGGTTTATACATATCGAAGGTGTTCCAAAGAGTAAATTTTGCGGTCTGCCATGCTGGAACGTGCAGGAAATCGAGAATATATGCCGGAATCACGAAATACATCAGATCATACTTGCCCCTGACAGTGACAAAGATTCCCTTGTACTCGGAATGCTCGACCGTCTCTTTCCTCTTGACATCCCGATAAAGATAATGCCAGACACATTGTCATATGTAACATCATCAATAAGGCTGACAGATATTCTTGGAGAACCATTCATTGATCTGACCACTCCTCCGCTCAATGATTGTGCCAGCAATATCAAACTGACGTTTGATGTCATATTGTCCTCATTGGCATTGGTCGCTCTGTCACCACTAANGGCGATATTGGCGATTGGTGTGCGACTGTCTTCTACCGGACCGGTTTTTTATCGTCAGGAAAGAATCGGAAAAAAGAGAAAACCATTCTATATCTACAAGTTCCGGTCTATGCGCAACGATGCTGAAAAATGCGGTCCCATGCTGTCATCATCCGCTGACGCAAGAGTCACACCATTCGGGCGTTTGATGAGAAAATATAGACTCGACGAGCTCCCGCAGTTCTGGAATGTGCTGAAGGGTGACATGTCTATTGTAGGACCTCGTCCTGAACGGGATTTCTATATTCGGCAGATTATAAAGAAGGCTCCTTATTACTGTCTGGTGTTTCAGGTAAAACCGGGTATCACCTCATGGGGAATGGTTAAATTCGGTTATGCATCGGATATCAGACAGATGGTGGAACGCACAAAATTCGACCTACTCTATATCACCAACATGTCGCTGCCTCTTGACATAAAGATAATGATCTATACAATCAGGACAATTGTCAGAGGTGCCGGAGTCTAAAATGTGATTTAAAATATATAATTGATATGGCATATAAAGAAAGACATAACAGGTTTACTGACTTATGGATGAAGCTGGTGATTTGGCGGGAACACCATATCCGTGAAAAGAGTTTTCTTCTCATACTCGCTCTTTTTGTGGGGGTATGCTGCGGATTCGCCGCCCAGTTGCTTAAATATATGATTCATATGATTGCAGGATTACTCACTGCACATATGAACACCACTACGGCAAACTGGTTGTATCTTGTTTATCCGGTGGTGGGTATACTCATAGTCACGATTCTGTTACGATATGTTGTCAAAGAGAATATCTCACACGGAGTCACAAAAGTTCTTTATGCGATATCGCGCCGTAAATCCAGACTTAAGAAAAGGAACATGTACGCCTCATTGCTTGCATCTTCCATCACCATTGGGTTCGGTGGATCTGTCGGGGCTGAGGGCCCGATTGTATTTACAGGGGCGGCTATAGGTTCAAACGTTGGTCAGGCATTTCGCATGTCACCCAGAATACTGATGATTCTTGTAGGTTGCGGGGCGGCTGCCGGAATAGCCGGTATTTTCCGTGCTCCTATAGCCGGAATGCTATTTACCCTTGAAGTGCTTATGATTGACCTCTCGGGAATGACCGTCATGCCCCTGTTGCTCTCGTCTGTGGCAGGTGCGGTTGTAGCATACGTCCTTGAGGGATACAATGCGGAGTTTTTCTTTGTACAATCTGAATCTTTTGTGACAAACCGTATTCCGTTCACTATACTTCTTGGTGTTGTCTGCGGACTCATGTCCTATTATTTCACCAAGGTTATGTTCATGATGGAATCAATGTTTTCAAAACTAAGACATACCGGTTTGAAGATTCTTGTCGGCGGCGTTATAATGGCGGGGCTTATTTTCCTTTTTCCTCCTCTTTACGGCGAGGGTTATGAGGCTATCAACAATCTTCTTCTGGGAGATGTCTCGAATATAGTTGACGGAACATTTTTCTATGTAGACCGAGACAACGTATGGTTTCTTATCCTCTTCATCGGAGCCATAGCTTTGACAAAGGCATTTGCCACATCCGCAACCAACGGAGCCGGAGGTGTCGGAGGAACATTCGCTCCTTCTTTGTTCGTCGGAGCTCTCACCGGGTTTCTGTTTGCGTATATAGTGAATAATCTCGATCTCGGATTCCAGTTGTCTCAAAAGAATTTTGCGCTGATGGGAATGGCGGGGGTCATGAGCGGTGTCATGCATGCGCCTCTGATGGCAATCTTTCTTACAGCCGAGATGACTGGAGGCTATGATCTCTTCCTTCCACTGCTTATCGTCTCGGCACTTGCATATATCACGATACGTATCTTCACTCCGTACAGCATATACACCATGCGTCTTGCCAAAGCCGGAGATCTTGTCACACATCAGAAAGACAAGGCGGTGCTGACTCTTCTTAAAGTGGATAATCTTATCGAAACAGATTTCAAGATAGTGCACCCTGAAATGAATCTGAAAGAGATGGTAGATACGATTTCGGTCTCTAATCGAAACCTGTTCCCGGTTACGGATTCTGAAGGAAATCTGAAAGGAGTGGTTTTGCTTGATGAGATACGCAACATAATGTTCCGTGCTGATCTTTACAAAAAAATGCATGTATCTCGCTTCATGTCGGCAGTGCCTGAAGTAATAGAAATAACGTATCCGATGGATAAGGTGATGGAGATCTTTGATCGGACGAACGCATGGAACCTTCCGGTTGTTGATAAAGGAAGATATGTCGGTTTTGTGTCAAAATCCAAAATTTTCAATTCATACAGACGGGTTCTCCGTCATTTCACAGAAGATTAGAAATGAAAAAAGAAGATTTAAAAATAGTTTTTTTCGGAACGCCGGAATTCGCAGTCACAAGCCTTGCAAAACTTGTTGACGAGGGATATAATGTTTCCGCAGTCGTTACAATGCCCGATAAAGAGGCTGGACGGGGCAGAAAAATCATACAGAGCGATGTGAAAAAATATGCGGTAGAGAAGGGTCTTGAGGTCTTGCAGCCGGAAAAGCTGAAAGCTCCTGAGTTTATTGACAAATTGCGTGAAATCAACGCAGACCTCTTTATTGTAATAGCGTTCCGCATGCTTCCTGAAGTTGTATGGACAATGCCGAGACTTGGAACTTTCAACCTGCATGGATCCCTGCTTCCGAAATACAGGGGAGCCGCTCCCATCAACCGAGCCATAATGAACGGTGAGACAGAAACCGGTGTGACGACTTTTTTTCTCAGACATGAGATTGACACAGGCGATATAATAAGTTCACGAAAGATTCAGATTTCAGACAACGATAACGTAGGCACTGTCTACGACATACTGATGCATATAGGCGCCGACATGGTTATAGAAACCGTCGAAAGCATTCTTGACGGGACGCTTGAGACCAGACCGCAGCCGGAAGGTGAATTTACACCTGCTCCTAAAATCTTCAAGGAAGATTGCCGTATAGACTGGAATCGTTCCGCAAGAGAGATCCACAATCATATCCGGGGACTGTCTCCATATCCGGCGGCGTTCTCCGCTATTGAGGATGAAGAAGGGAAAAACATAGATGTAAAGATTTTCGAATCTCTGCCTGTTGACAATGTAATAATTGAGAAAAACACGACACCTGGAACAATAATGATATCAGGTAAAAGACTCTTTGCCGCTACATCCGAAGGCATTCTTGAGATTCTGTCACTCCAGCCTGCCGGAAAAAAACGCATGGCTGCTTCTGCGTTTCTTCTTGGCTATCATCCGGTAAAGTTCACAACCGCGCAAAATGGATAACCTTACCGAAAATATAATACAGTATGACATGGATACCGACAAGGAATATTGCCGGATTTTGTTTGACATACTGCTGTGCAAGGGTGTAAAGGATATAGTCCTGTCGCCCGGAAGCCGCAACGCTCCTTTGCTGATCGGAACTGCATGCCGCCCATTCAACAGACATACGGTCACTGACGAACGTACTGCTGCTTTCATGGCTCTCGGCATATCTCTGGCAGGGAAGAAGCCGGTTGCACTTGTGTGCACATCGGGCACTGCACTTTATAATTATGCGCCTGCCGTAGCTGAAGCTTTCTACCAGCATGTTCCATTGATTATAATAACTGCCGACCGACCTCTTGAATGGATTGACCAGGATGACTCTCAGACTCTTGTTCAGCCTGGGGCTCTTGACAAAATAGTAAAGGGTACATACGACATTCCGGTTGAACATCCGGATTCACCTCACGAGGCGTGGTATGTGAACCGCATCGTCAATGAAGCCTGCAATCTCGCTCTTTCCGGAAGAAAAGGTCCTGTGCATATTAATATGAGACTTGACAATCCTCTCACGGATGTAATACCGTTTGTGTCCGGAATGCCTCGAATTATCGAATACACTGACAATCTCAACCTGCCGCCTCATATATATAAAGAAACTGCGACATTCCTTCAAGGCAAAAAGGTTCTTGTAACAGCAGGCTTCATGCAAGCTGACAATGAACTTAACAGATATATGTCTGCGTTTGCCCGTATGGGAAATGTAGCTGTCATGAGCGAGACTTTGTCGAATCTTCACCTCCCTGGAAATCCGTATGCCATTGACAGCGTCCTGAGCATAATAGAGAATAACGCTGATGTATGCGAATCCCTGAGACCGGATGTCGTGATATCGATAGGCGGTGCACTCATATCGCGGAAACTGAAAGAGTATATACGCAAATACCCCCCAGCACATCATTGGACTTTGGGAGACACCTCCCCTTCCGCTGATTGTTTTATGACTCTGACAAGACATTTTGAAGTATCACCGGTGAAATTCTTCAAAGGTCTGACACGCCATATGGCAAAGATGCCGGAAAACAAGACGGCGGCTGATTATTCAATGAAATGGGAGACAGAAAGAGCCAAGGCACTTGAGAGTCATGAAAACTATGTCATGCAAAAGTCCGGTTGGTCGGAAATGGCGGCATTCCGCCATATGCTTGAAAAGCTTCCGCCTTCATATAACCTCTTTCTTTCCAACGGAACAGCCGTAAGATACGGACAGCTCTTCACTGACAGGATTCCTCACGCGTCTTTCGGTTGCCGGGGGGTCTCGGGGATTGACGGAACAACGGCAACAGCCGCAGGATGCGCCATGGCATATAACGGACCGACTTTGCTCATAAGCGGAGACATGTCTATGGCATATGATACAGGAGTTCTTGGAATGCGGCATTTGCCCGTGGATTTCAAGATCGCAGTCATAAACAACAAAGGTGGGGGAATATTCAGATTCATTCCGTCTACACGAAATTGCACTGGAAGGAATGAACTGTTCTGTGCTTCGCCTGATCTCCCTGTGAAAGGATTGGCTGAATCTTACGGATGGGCATATTTCAAGGCTGAATCCATGATGGAACTGGAAGAATGTTTTACCAGATTTCTTGAACATAAACACAATGCCCTGCTTGAGATCATAGCAGACGAAAACATCTCCGCCGAAATTCTCATTGAATATATGAATCGAAAATAAATTATATAATTATACATATGAACTGGAAAACAATTAAGGAATATACCGATATCCTATTTGAGGAAATGGATGGAATCGCAAAGATAACTATCAACAGACCGAAAGTATACAACGCGTTCCGCCCTCTTACAAACAAAGAGATGCTTGATGCTTTCGCCATATGCCGTGAACGCTCGGACATACGCGTCATCATACTTACTGGCATCGGCGACAAGGCATTCTGCAGCGGTGGCGACCAGAATGCCAAAGGACACGGTGGCTATGTAGATGAAACCGGTGTTCCAAGGCTGAATGTGCTTGAGCTACACCATGCAATACGCTCGATTCCCAAACCGGTCATAGCTATGGTAAACGGATATTCAATTGGAGGAGGCAACGTGTTACAGGTGGTCTGTGACTTGTCGATTGCATCGGAGAATGCACGTTTCGGACAGACCGGTCCAAAAGTCGGCAGTTTCGATGCCGGTTTCGGTTCTTCTTATCTCGCACGTTGTGTTGGCCAGAAGAAGGCTCGCGAAATCTGGTATCTTTGCCGCCAGTATACGGCTCAGGAAGCTTTGAAAATGGGAATGGTCAACGCTGTGGTTCCTTTTGACAAACTTGAGGAGACAACAGTTGACTGGGCAAAGACTATTATGAAACGTTCTCCATTTGCCATACGCATGATTAAACGCGCACTTAATGCCGAGCTCGATGGTCAGCACGGACTCATGGAGTTCGCGGGAGACGCCACTCTCATGTATTACATGATGGACGAAGCGCAGGAAGGCAAAAACGCATTCCTTGAAAAGCGCGACCCGAATTTTGACCAATATCCGATGTTCCCGTAATTCAAAATACCTATAGAATAACGTGAGATTAGAGTTTTGCCCATATAATCTGATATTCCGCAAGCCGGCAGGGACCTCTCGCGGAGTATTGACCGAGAAGATAACATGTTTCCTTCGCATATTCGATGAAGCGGATCCTTCGCATTACGGTATTGGAG
>NZ_CAJMXD010000004.1:0-25179 GCF_905219685.1 Barnesiella sp. CU968 | reverse complement strand
CCAGAAAATCGCGTAACCAACATGAATACAGAGTTTAACAATTTCGCATTAACAGATTTTAAGAGACGCCAGTGTATATCTGTGGCGGTTCTGTCGTGTGCATTGTCCGCAGGTGCGGGTGTGCCTTGGCAGGATCCGACAGTCAATTCAATCAACAGGGAGGAAATGACGGCACATTTTATACCGTTTATCAATGAAAAGTTTGCTCTCGAATCCAGAAATCTTCCTGCTGACACAAGATATGATGTGAATCCTGCGGCAGAGCGACGGATATCGCTTGACGGCAAGTGGAAATTCCGCTATTTCAGGAATGCTTCCCTTTGTCCGGATGATATTCATCTTTCAGGATTAAAAAACGCACGGGACATAGAAGTCCCGGGAAGCTGGGAATTGCAGGGATTCGATTCTCCGATTTATACAGATACGCGTTATCCCTTTCCTGCCGATCCCCCTTTTGTGCCGTCCGATTATAATCCGGTAGGAGTTTATTCCAGAAATTTCTCAGTGCCGTCCTCATGGAAAGGAAATGATGTATTCATCGATTTCGAAGGGGTCGAGTCTGCCTATTATGTATGGGTTAACGGAAAATTTGTGGGATATGCCGAAGACAGTCGTCTTCCGTCTCGCTTCAGAATTAACGATTATCTCAAGTCGGGGAACAACAGACTGACCGTTAAAGTGTTCAGATACAGTGACGGGTCATATCTTGAAGGTCAGGACTATTGGAAATACAGCGGCATAGAACGAAGCGTATATCTTTGTGCGCGACCCAAGAGCCGGGTGAAGGATTTCCGTATTGAAGCCACGCTCGTGAATGGCTATAAGGACGGACAACTGTCGCTTGACATACGGATGACCGCGCCTGAAAAAGGACAGCGTATTTCTGTTAAAGTGCTTGACCGTGACAACGAGATATATAAGTCGGAATATTCATTGCGTTCTGTTTCGGACACCTTGGTTCGATTCGACAAATATGTGGCGAATGTCAGACCCTGGAATGCTGAAACGCCGAATATCTACACGCTTGTTGTGACGCATCTTGACGCATCAGGCACTCAGCTTGAGTCATTCACCCATCCTTTCGGTTTCCGCACTGTGGAGATGAATAACGGTCGTCAGCTAATCAACGGAAAAGCTGTTCTTTTCAAGGGAGTGAACCGTCATGAACATGACGCGCACAAGGGGCGTACGGTGTCGGTATCCTCTATGCTTGAAGATATTCGCCTGATGAAACTCAACAATATCAATGGCGTCAGAAACTGTCATTATCCCAACAATTACGCGTGGTATGAATTATGTACCGAATATGGACTGTATCTTGTTGATGAGGCGAACATAGAGAGTCATGGGATGCAGGATCATCCGGACGGCACGCTTGCGAACTATCCTGAATGGGAGGGCGCGTTTATCGAACGTTTCAGCCGTATGATGGCACGTGACCGTAATTTTACATCTGTGGTGACATGGTCAATGGGTAATGAGTCCGGATATGGCAGGCATTTTGAAACGCTTTATGATTATTCCCACGCCAATGACAGCACTCGTCCCGTGCAGTATGAAGGTGGAGGATACAATGCGAAAAGTGATATCTATTGTCCTATGTATCCGAGAGTATGGTCACTGCGCCGTCATGTAAATCAACTCGATGATCGCCCTTTGATAATGTGTGAATACGCCCATGCAATGGGCAACAGTGTCGGCAATCTTCATGATTACTGGGATCTTATTTATAAATATGACCAACTTCAAGGTGGGTTCATATGGGACTGGGTGGATCAGACTTTTGAAAAACGAGATGAAAAAGGGCGGAAAATATGGGCATTCGGCGGAGATATGGGCTTTGCAGGCGTTGTGAATGACTCCAATTTCTGCGCCAACGGACTTGTTGATGCCTCGCGTGTGCCACATCCTCATCTTGCAGAGGTAAAGAGGGTGCTCCAGTATGTTGAATTCAGTCCCGTGCCATTCAGTAAGACGGGAGTAGAGGTGGAGAATCGGCATGATTTCATTTCTTTGAATGATTATCGACTTGTTTGGCGGCTTGACGGAGACGGAATCATGGTCAAAGAAGGAGAATTGGATCTTCCGTTTATAGCCCCTGGTGACAAAAGAGTAGTGAATATACCATTGGAACAGTTGCCTTCGGATGGCAAGGAGTATTTTCTTACATTGTGGGCAGTTACAAAGAAGGATTCTCCAATGGTACCTGCTGGTGAAAAGATGGCAAGCGGTCAGTGGATTGTGCGTCCTGGATCCACGGAAATCGGGCAGAACACAACAGGTGGCAAACTCACGGTTGACAGAAAAGATGGGAATATATTTGTTTCCGGTGCGGCAACTTCTATTTCGTTCAGCGAATCAGACGGCTTCATGCATTCATGGATTTCCGGAGAACAGGAAATGATAAAGTCTCCGCTTGTTCCCAATTTCTGGCGTCCCCTCACGGACAATGACATCCCTAACGGCCATCTTGAACGTTGCGGGGTCTGGAGAACCGCTCCTGATTCATTGAGACTTGTGAAGTTTGCATGTGATGAGACCGAATCCGGTGCTGTTCGTGTCAGAGCGTCATATGAAATCCGTCATCTTGATGTGACTGTTGATCTTGAATACAAAGTGGCTTCCGACAATTCGGTAAAAGTAGACATGCGTTTTGTGCCGGGATGCAGACCATTGCCCGAATTGCCGAGACTTGGCATGACAATGGCTCTTCAAGGTGGTTATGACAACATGAAGTGGTATGGCAGAGGACCTCACGAAAGCTATCCGGACCGCAAGTCTTCCGCTCTTATAGGGCTGTACGAGTCAAAGGTATGGGAACAATATCATCCTTATGTTCGTGCCCAGGAAACGGGGAACCATTGTGATGTGCGCCATATGTCGCTTGTTGACAATAGCGGTTGTGGAATTTCCGTCGCAGCCGAGATTCCTTTCAATGCAGGTGCATTCAAGTTTCCTATGGCGGATCTTGAATATGTGCCTGCGATGATCGAACGCCGACATGGAGGCAGTATTGCGGAAAAGGATATTGTCACACTTAACATAGACCATCTTATGATGGGTGTGGGGGGGGACAACACCTGGGGTGCCCGAGTTCATCCTGAATACTCGATAATGCCCCTTGAACGCTCGTTCAGCTTTGTTTTACGACCAGTAATATCAGATAGTCATGTTACGAAATAAGCATAACATATTTACAATAACGGCGATGGTTCTTGTCGCCGTTATCTCCCAGTCCTGTTCAAAGGCATCCGCTTCCTCTGAACGTCGGTATGACTTCCCGAACATATTCGATATATCCTATACTCCGGACACTCTGCATCGTCACTACGGTCTGTTCACAGATGCGGGTTCATGGATAGGTTTCACCCCTCCTGAGAAAGAGAAATGGATAAATGGGTTCTGCGGTCCTTACAGTATTGACATGAACAGGCGAGAATGGCTGGCGAAGTGTGCCGTTACTGTATCCGGCATGGATTTGGGCATCAGTCTCAAGGATTCGGTGTGTTATTATCCGGGTGAGCTTGTCATTTCTTCGGAATATAAGAATGGCGCAATCACCCAGCGGTTAAATTTCATTGATGCCAACACGATGTTGCTTACTATAGATAATTCTCTTCCCGGAGGTCTCGCATTTACAGGAGATGGATGGGCTGCGGAGATGAAACTTAGCCAGACCGGTAACTCTGTTATCAGTGTGCATCCTACTGGAGAAACGGTTGTAATTACCTTTCCCCAGAATGTAAAGCTGAACGTGGATAATGGAAATTATCAGGCGAACGCACCGCATCAGAACCGTAGCTATGTAAGTGTCGCTTTCTTTTGTTCTCCGGAAGAAGCATACGCAGGGTTGAACAAGAGTGTGGATGTTCTTGAAAATCCGTTGTCGGCACTTGAATCCAACAAACTTCGTTGGGAAGGGTATCTCACATCTACGCTTCGTGATGACATGCCTGCCGAATATGACCGCATAGCCGTTAAAGCGATGACCACGCTTGCTTCCAACCACCGTGCCGCGAGGGGAGGACTGCTGCATGACGGAATAATTCCAAGTCATGCGGTAGGATATTTCGTTGGGCTGTGGGCGTGGGACAGCTGGCGCTTTTGTGCCGGTGCGGCGAGCTTTGACCCTGAACTCGCAAAAAACAATATCCGGGCGATGTTCGATTATCAGCAGCCCGATGGC
Organism: Barnesiella sp. CU968; assembly: GCF_905219685.1. Taxonomy (NCBI): domain Bacteria; kingdom Pseudomonadati; phylum Bacteroidota; class Bacteroidia; order Bacteroidales; family Barnesiellaceae; genus Barnesiella; species Barnesiella sp. CU968. The sequence goes on along the minus strand of NZ_CAJMXD010000004.1, from coordinate 20,993 downwards.
ATGATAATCGACTGCATCTATACCGATCCTGCCGAAAACAATGCCCGTGACAGCAAGCCGCCGCTGGTGTGCTGGGCGGTTGATAAAATTTATGAGGCTACCGGTGACAAGGAGTTTCTGGCTGAAATGTATCCTCAGCTTATGTCATACTACAAATGGTGGTATGCCAAGCGTGACCATGATCGAAACGGGATGTGCGAATATGGATCTACCGATGGAACCCTTGAAGCTGCGGCATGGGAAAGCGGCATGGATAACGCAATACGTTTCGATGATGTGGAAATGCTTGCGAATGATGGTTATGACGATGCATGGAGCATGAATCAGGAAAGTGTTGACCTTAATGCCTATCTTGCTCATGAGTGCGGTTTCCTAAAAAAGTTCGCAGGAATACTTGGTGAGAAGTTCGATGCCCCGGACTATGGCGATAAGATTGCGGATTATTTCTTTGATAGCCGTCGCAATTTCTTCTTTGACCGCAAGATAAAAGACAGTACATTTGTCGGTGATCCCGGTTGTGAGGCATATACTATGCTATGGACAGGCATCGCAACACCGGAACAGGTTGCAAAAATGATGCCTCTTCTCACGGATACAGCCAAATTCTCAACATATATACCGTTTCCTACAGTTGCTGCCGATAACCCCAAATATAATCCACGCGGTTACTGGCGCGGACCGATATGGCTTGACCAGACATATTTTGCGATAAGCGGTCTGCGTAATTACGGTTATGACGATCTTGCCGATGCTTATACACGTCAGGTGTTTGACCGTCTGGAGGGATTGAAAGAGGGATTGCCTATACATGAAAACTACGACACACATACCGGCAAGCCTCTCAAAGCTCCTCATTTCAGCTGGAGTGCCTCACATCTGATAATGCTTTATAAGGAATATACAGGTAAATAGGGTAGTATCTGAACAATAGATTCAGGTTAACGCATTGACATTTTAAATGCTTATGGGAGAACCGAAAGATTTCAGACAAATCTTTCGGTTCCCTTATAAATCACTTCATGGATTAGTTCTGCATTCTTGGGACTTTAATGAGAAATCAGTCATTTATACGAAATAGCTAATTTACATTTATAGCATCAGGTCTGATTCTAAAATCACGAACTTTTTAAAAGAAATCTTATGTCTGATATGTTATATAGTTAGACAATGCATACGTAAGGCGCAAAAGCTCATAAGTATGTAATTTACATCAGAAGGTAAAATATTTATCATGGATTTAGAATCAATCATATATAAGGACCCGACAATCGTAAATCCGCAGAAGGGAGATCTGCTGATTGCAGAGCCATTGCTTGACGAACCGTATTTCAAACGCAGTGTAATTCTCCTTCTTGATGAGGATAATAATCAAGGTCACATAGGTCTTGCTTTAAACAAAATAACTCCAGTGTCTCTTCAGGATCTTTTCCCCGACTGGAAAGCGGGTGCCGAAGTGCCTGTTTACAGCGGCGGTCCGGTTGAGGCAGACAGGCTTTTTATGTTGCACACTATGGGTGACAGATTCGAAGGTTCCATGGAAGTGTCGCCTGGTCTTTATGTGGGTGCTAAACTTGACGACATAATCGACTATATCAACAATAACAGATATGCAGATGGTAATATCAGGTTTTTTCTTGGATATAGCGGTTGGAGCCGAGGACAACTGACTTCGGAAATATTGAAAAACACATGGGCATTAAATCCAAACCCCGGTCATACGGATGTATTGACCGGGGCTGAAGACTTATATTGGAGAAGGGAAGTCAGACGGCTTGGAGAGAAATATCGGAGCTGGCTTCTTGTGCCTTCAAATCCTGCATTCAACTGATATCAGGTGTCTGAACTCGTCTTAAATTTTATGCAGCTTCTTATTTTTCTGTTAGATAGAGAACGCGGCTTGACCAGTCAGTCTCGTTCTTCTTGGCAAGCTTGTGGTTCACCGGAATCTCAAGACCATTTTCCATGAGGAATTTTCCGGAAAATGATTTGCCTTCGAATGAAAGCGGTTTAGTGTCGATCCTGTTCAGTTCATGAACCACGTATTCTTTTTCCGGATCAAGACCTTTCATGGTTATGCGCGGAAGAATCTCGTTGCGGAAAGCGCGTGTTTTCCACCAGTAGAATACTGCCTTGTCTTTTTCCGGAGCAACATACATCAGAGATGCCGCACCTTTTTCATCGTAGGGCGAAAGAAGCCTATAAATATCACCGAACTGCACGACAGGTCTGATTTGTTTGTATTCGGCTATAGCGCGTTTTGTCTGCTCTTTCTCTTCTGCCGTCATATCATCCGGTTGGATTTCCATCCCAAGTCTGCCGCTCATCGCAACGTCTGTCCTGTATTTAATAGGTATAATGCGGTGGGTCTGATGGTTTGGCGAAGCACTGATATGCGATCCCATTGCTATAGCCGGGAAGAAATAGGAGGTTCCCCACTGCATGTATATTCTTTGCAGCGCATCGGTGTTGTCTGATGTCCAGAACTCATCGAACCAGGGGAGAATGCCGTAATTCACGCGTCCACCGCCTGAAGCGCAAGCCTGAATGGTCACATCAGGATATTTTGCGCGTATTCTCTGCAGTGTGTTCTGGAGTCCTTTCTGATATCCGATGTAGAGATGACTCTGTTTGTCGGCGGGAAGATATTGCGAGCCATGATTCTCGATGTCCATGTTTGCATCCCATTTTATATAGTCTATTTCAGGATATTTGGTCATGAGAGTGTCGACAATGTTAAATACGATGTCCTGCACTTCCGGATTCGACATGTCAAGAATCAACTGTGTCTTGCCGCGCCCGAATTTTGCTTTGCGGTTAGCAGGTTTGATAATGTATTCGGGATGCTTTTCAAAGAGTTCGCTCTTTGAATTGACCATTTCCGGTTCTATCCATATGCCGAACTTGATACCGTTCTTTTTTGCCTCGTCGACGAGTCCCTGTATCCCGCCGGGAAGTTTGCGAGTGTCGACTGTCCAGTCTCCCAACCCTGCGGAATCATTGTTGCGCGGATATTTGACACCGAACCAGCCATCGTCCATGACGAACAATTCGCCTCCCATGGCGGCTATATTTTTCATCATGTTTGCCATTCCCTTCTCATTGATGTCAAAATACACACCTTCCCAGGAATTGAGGAGTACTTTGCGCGGAGTGTCTCCATGAGCCAGACGGTGGTTGCGCCCCCATTTGTGGAAACTGCGGCTGACACCGCTGAGTCCTTCGTCGCTCCATGTCAAGGCAAGGGGAGGGGTTACAAACGTTTCGCCTTTGCCGAGCTTATAGTGTGAATCCTCTTCATTGATACCGGCAAAGAAGTGGTGGCTGTCTGTTTCATCGGTATCTATACGCAGTTTGTAGTTGCCACCGTAGCATAGTGCTGCTCCTATTGTTCTGCCGGTGTTCTCCTGAGGTTTGCCGTCAAGAGAAAACATTACCTCAGAATGGTCAAAACGCGAGTTGCGGACTCCTTCATGGCTTTTGATAACTTTCATTCCGCGCGTGAGAGGTTCTTCTGTCAGCCTTGTCTCATTTCCCCAGGCTCCATGAAGTGACGACAGCCATACGTTGCCGCTTCTGATGGGGAGATATCCTGAAGCAAAGCGCGTGAGGGTGACAGGTGATTTTTCATTGTTTGTGATTTCAGACCAGGTCTCCATCACGTTCTCGTCTTTCCAGGTCTTGTAGTTGACTTTTACTACTACCGGATAATGTGTGTCTTTAAGTGTCACGGTCGTGATGTCGGCACCGTTGTCGTGAGTGGAAGATATTCCGTCGACAACAAGGTCGAGAGTCATGTCACCATCGCTGTGAATCATCGCTATCGCCGTTTCAGGCAAAGTGATCATTCCATAATCGGGATATGCTGAATAAATTTTTCCGCTTGCAGAGCGCAAAGCCGCCGCATCGTTTTCAGAAATTTTTCCGCCGTAATAGAGATGACGCAGTTTTTTACCTTTCTCCGCTTCAAGAACAAGAGAAGTGTTTTGCGTGTCTATCTTTACATTTTTTGCAGATATCTCAGTAACAGTGATACTTGATACTATTGTTGCAAATAGTAAAGTTATGGATTTCCAATTCATAAATGATGATGATAACTATTAAAACTATTAAAACTAATGAAAATTATGAGAGGTAAATTATTTTGATTCTGATTTTTCAATAGAGACAATTGAACCGCATGATTCAGATTACTCTTTGCGTGCCTCTTTAAGCAACTCACAGAACTCCGCTATGCTTTCGGCAGTTATGTCCGGTTGCGGGTCAGATTTCATCGCTGTCTCAAGAGTTGTCTCTCCGGAAAGCACCAGCACACCGAGTGAGCCTGCGTTGCGTGCCGTGGCAACATCGGTATATATTCTGTCACCGCACATCGCCACCTCTTCCGGCTTCAATCCCTCGCGGAAGCAGATTCCTGAAAGCATATCTGGATTGGGTTTGCCGATTACGGCATCCGGTCTGCGTCCTGTGGCATGCTCGATACATGCGCATAACGAGCCGCAGTCAACAAGCACAGTCTTCAGGTCTGTAGGACACACCCTGTCAGGATTGGTCGCGATGTAAGGAATCCCCTCGGCTGCAAGCCATGAGGCATGACAGAGCTTCGGGTATGTCAGTGTCGTGTCAAACGCGACAACGAGGCAGTCCGGTTTCTGTCCGGGATCGTCCGGCATGAGTTCGAATCCGGCATTACGGAATTCTTCTTCCATACTCGGGGTGCCGACAACATAGAGTTTCCTGGCTTCGGGCATCTTGTCGCGCAGGTAATCAATCGCAGCAACAGATGAGGTATACATCTCCTCAGGTGTGGCTTTGATGCCAAGCTTTTCAATTTTCAGCAGATAATCGGCAACGCTCTTCGTCGGATTATTTGTAAGGAAAGAGTATTTTATCCCCATCTCCTCAAGATCTTTCAGAAAACCCAAGGTGAATGGAAACAATTTTGAACCTAAATATATTGTTCCGTCCATGTCAAGAGCCACATGCTTTATCTTACGGCATTTTGCCATAAGTTCTTCATGTCCGAACGGAGAATGATATCTGTTAAATTCCATTTTCTTGATGCAGGTTATTTTTAATTGCTTTCTTTAAACTTAATTATATGTCGGCATCATCGTTGGTTACATTACCTTCGATTTTGTTTACATTAAGGGCTTCAGCCTCAAGTGAAGCGTAGAATTTATTGGAACGTTCGTAGCCGTCGCGCGGCGCGAGCCACATAGTAAGGAATGTGACGGCACCGAGACATCCTACAGCTATGATGATATAGAACACCATGTTCCAGCCCCAGTGATCGGCAACGATACCGATACCGATAGCCGACAGGAAAGAACCGACGTATCCGAAAATACCGGCGAGACCGTTGGCTGTAGCCGAAGCTTCCTTGGTGGCATGGTTTGCTGATGCGATGCCAATGAGTGCCTGAGGACCGTAGATGAAGAATCCTGCCATTGCAAGGATTATGATAGAGACAATAACCGGGAGGCCGGGCATGAAAATGAAGGCACTCATGAAAATTACAGCACAAACCATGCAGACAAGACACATACGGTGGGCTTTACCCTTGAAGATATGGTCAGTTGCCCATCCTGCACCGATTGTTCCTACGATTGCGAATATCTCGAACACACCTACAGACCATGCCGCATCTTCAATGCTCATGTTGCGTGCCTCAGTCAGGAATTTAGGACCCCAGTCAAGTATACCCATACGCATCACGTATACGAAAATGTTGGCAATGCAGAGAGTCCATATCCAACGGTTCGTCCAGACCATTATCTTAAGGAATTGCTTGCGTGACGCAGGTTTTCCTTCCGCCTTTTCACTTACGCCTGTTTTAGTTCCCGGAAGTTCGGGAAGACCGACTGAACGAGGGTCGTCACGGAGTCCGAAGTAGAGCCATAAGGCACCGCATAGAGCGATTCCTGCCGGAATCCAGAAGCAATATTTCCATGCATCCCAATGCTGCGCATATCCCATGATGGTCTTTAAATGATCTTCATTTGAGGGATCCAGGTTAAGGTTAGCGGCGATGCGGGCTATAATGCTGTGGTCAGAACTGAGGTCTGTACCCATAGTTCCCATTATGTATCCGCATACGACAACAGCGAGTGCCGCTCCAATTGAATGTGAGGTATTCCATATAGACATCTTTGTGGCAAGCTGCGAGGGGTGTATCCAGCAGGGTAGCAGGCGTGCGCACGGCGGATAACCGACACCCTGAAACAGCTGGTTGCATATGATTGTCACCGCCATTACCATCACGAGCATATTGATAAAATCCGGACCGGCGTCCACTCCTGTGATCCAGCCGCTGATGTTCACTCCGAAGCCGAACGCAAGGTTTGACAATGCGCATAAAAGAAGACCTATCGCCATTATCACTCGTGCGCTGAAACGGTCAACAATGAAGCCGTTGATGAACCGCGACAGACCGTATACAAGAGATCCGATACCGATAACGATACCGAAACTCGTGTTTGATATGCCATATTGGGCGGTAAGTCCCGGCATGGCTATCGAGAAGTTTTTACGCACGAAATAGTAAATGGCATAGCCTATCATCGAGACGACGATCGTGCGGAGCTGCCAGTGCTGGTATTTTTTTATCGTTTGCTTATCCCAGCCTTCAAAGATGTTTTCTTTTGACATGATGTAGTTTTATCGAAAAGTATTAGATAGTTCTAAAGTAGTCCGTTTGCCAGCATTGTGGCTTCGACATCGAGGGCTTCGGCAATCAGTGTGATCGGATTCTCCACTTTTGCACCGGTACTCATCTCAATCTGCCATTTGCAGGTCTCGCAGTCTGTGGCAACAACATCAGGATGCTCGTTCTCGATCGCTTCGAAAAGTTCTGCCCCGATTTTCTGTGAGTATTCGTAGTTTTCTTTCTTGAAACCGTATGTTCCGGCTATGCCGCAGCATTGTGAGGGGAGCGGCACAAATTCGATGCCGGGAATCATCTTCAGCAATCCTGTGGAATATGCCGCCCAACCAAGCTTCTGCATGTGGCAGGGTGTATGATACGATATACGTTTCTTGTAATCGTTGCGGAACACAAGTTTTATTTCACCGTCATTTATCTTGCGCGACAGGAATACTGTTGCCAGCATTATGTCAGAGCGCACATCGGAATTTTCCAATCCGAGAAGGTGCGGATATTCATCGCGGATGGTAAATGTGCATGTCGAACTTGTCGAGAGTACCGGCATATCCTGCTCTACAGCCTCGCGTATTGATTTCAGATTTATTTCCGCATCGTGCTTTGCTCTTGAAATCAGTCTGTTGGCGATTTTTGCCACACCGCAACATTTCTGTTTTGAGAGAGGCAACACACCGTATCCTACTGCATTCAGTATCTTGACGAGGTCTTTGCCGAGAGAAGGATTGTTATAGTTCACATAGCATCCGTGAAAATATGCTATGTGTTTCTGGAATTTTTCCTGTTCCGGCTGAATTTTCTTCAGATATGTCGAGAACTTGTGAGATGCGTATTTGGGGAATGTACGGTGTTTGTCAACACCGATAATATCCAGTCCGGCTTTTGCTATACCCGAGCTAAGCACCGGGTTCACGATGGGAGCGAAAGCTGTGGCGAGATTTCCCATGACATCCGTTTCGGCAAGCATGTGGTCACGCAGTTTCGGCGGTTTTGTGTCGTATTTGATTCTTGCACTTTGAATAATGTCGCCAATCTTCACGTTTGATGGACATGACACTTCGCATCGTTTGCAATTGAGACAGTATTTCAACGCCTTATCATAAAAATCAGGGCTTTTCAGACGATAGCGTTCGCCATCGGGACCTGCCATTTTAGGACCCGGATAATCCGGATTTACCGTCATTACAGGACAATATGCCGTGCATATGGTGCATTTGATGCATTCCTCAAAATTATTGGCGCTAATATTTTGTTCCTGATAATTCATTTCAATGTGTCTTTAAATATTCATAGCAAGGTCTGCGGTGTGAAGGCCTGTAAGTATAGCTGTTCCAGCTCCTGAATCTTCCTTGAGAGAATTGCAGTGGGCGAGTGTCGAGCCTGCGACAAAGAGATTCTTGATTTTTATTCCCTTTAACGAGGGGTGAAAATCATTGTCAATTTCAACGCCATATTCCATATAAGGTTGAGCGTCAAAGAAATTAAAGGCATACCATTCATCGCGATTGGAAGAATAATTCACATCAAGTCCGAATACAGGTTCGTAAAAATCGTGTGGATTTGATTTGATTCCTTCTCCGAAGATATTGCCGGAAGCAAGTATAAATGCATCCGCATGAAGATGGTCTTCCCCGAAGTTGGTAGTTACCAATGCCTTGACCATTCCGTCTTCGATAATCCCTTTTTCCACTCTGTCACCGAGAAGGTATGTACCACCTAATTTCTCGAAGTAGTGCTGGAGAATATGTTGAGCGCGCAGTCCTGGAACAGAAACGGGAATTGTCGGCACACAATAAAGAGGATTGTTTACCATTTCCCGCATTCTGTCGAGCTCACGCTCATCATTGATGCCTATTACTGCCGGAATAAGAACTGACTCGTCCTTGTCGGCGCATGAGTTGATTTTAGAGGCGAACTCTTCAATGGTCGCGCGGTCCATCTGTTTGGCTATGGATGCTGCGCGCATGTCAAAGTTGGATTCGCGAAGATGTGTCAGACGCTCGAGATATATTGTCTCTACTCTGCAGCATACCCCTTTCTTCTCAAGATTCTCTACCATGAAAGCCGGATAACTTTCGAGAAAACCCTTTATTGATACAATGAGGGCTTTTTCGAACGGTTTTTCATCAGGTTTGCTGAATGTGGGGAGTCCGTTAAGAGTAAGCCAGGAAGGACGCGGTTTGCCGAAAGGAGTAAGTGTGAAATGATTTGCCTCTGCCGAGCCGGTTACGGTTATACCGGCTTTCTGAAGCATCGCAGGTACTTCTGTCGCAAGTCTTTTGACCCGCTCCTTGCCCATAAGACGGTATGGATGTCTCTCCGGAAGACAGTCTATTTCCTCCAAAGGATTAAGAACAGTCTTGCCTCCGTTTTTACCGATAAGTCCGAATGATCCGGCGAAAAAGTGCAAAGCACTCTGTCCGGAAGACACAACTGCCGTTTTCTTACCCTGCTCCGCCAGTCTGATTCCTGCGGAAAGTCCGCAAAGTCCGCCTCCAATAATTATATAATCGAATTTCATTGCGCAGAAGTAATTTTAGTTTCATCACTGTTTTCAGTCTCCATTCCGCATACGCCTTCATATATACATGAAGTGAAATACGCTTCGGCGAGGGAACGTCCCCATGCTACCGGTCTGACTCCCTTCCATCGTTCCTGTAAGAATGACTTCAGGTCAGTTATGGCGCGTTCGTTGCCGAATTCCGAACCTAATATCGCCGCCGCCCTCGACGCGCATATTCCACCCTGGCATGTCCCCATGCCGAGACGTGTGCGACGACGTAGATTCACAAGGTTATTGACATGAAGGGTGTCGATGGCATATTTTATTTCGCCGACCGAAACCTGCTCACATTCGCAGACAAGCGCGTCATCGGCGTCAGAGTCATATTTTATCAGGGATGACAGGGAACCGTGACGTTCGCGTGCCGCAATCTGTCCGGTGCCCATGTCGATGATGTGTCTTTTGGAGTCTGACGGGTTCTCCTTTGTGAGCTCAGAACCGGGAAGCGGGTCTACGGCTGTCGTGCATGCCGCATCGACTCCGAGTTTTTTGCAGACCATGTCGGTTGCGGTTTCCGCCATCAGGCGGTATGTCATTAGCTTGCCGCCGGAAATGGTGACGAATCCTTCGACTCCATCACGCGTTGCATGGTCAAGACATACGATGCCTCGGGAGATCTTTCGTCCCGTCGGGTCTGAATCATCTGCAATGAGAGGTCTTACTCCGGCATATGCTCTGAGTATTCTTGTCCATGAAAGGGAGGGTACAAGCTGACAGCCTTGATTGAGGAGAATGTCAACTTCCTCCTGAGTCACTTCCATATTGTCAACCTCGTCATAGGGTATTCTGCTGGAAGTAGTGCCGATGAGTGAAATGGTATCGCCAGGCACGAGAATATCTGCGTCAGCCGGTTTGCGACAGCGGTTGATGACCATATTGTTGACACGGTGCCCGAAAATCAGGAGCGCTCCCTTTGCCGGGAACATATTGATTGTGATTCCTGCCTGTTGTGCAATGCCATGGCTCCAGATGCCGCCGGCATTGACAGTGATTCGCGCTCTGATTTCCTTCTCTTCGCCCGTGATCGAGTTTCTGACCTTCACACCGATTACCCTGCCGTTATCCTGAATCAGCTCCACCACCTCATGGTATGTGAGCACATCTGCTCCATGGATGCGGGCGTCAAGAACGTTTGCGGTCGTGAGACGGAAGGGATCTATCGCTCCGTCAGGAACGTATACCGCACCGATTATATCCGGATTCACAGCCGGCTCTATGCGTATCACGTCTTTGGGGTCAAGCTGGCGGGCATTGATTCCGGCAGCATGGCATGATTCTATGAATGTCTTCTGATAACCCAGGTCATCTTCTGGCAAAGTCACAAAAAGTCCGCCGGTCTCTTCAACGCAGTGAGCGGCAATTTTGCGAAGAATCATGTTTTCCCGGATGCATTCGGTAGCAGACTCGTGGTCTGTCACTGCATAACGGGCTCCACTATGTAGCAGACCGTGGTTTCTGCCGGTCGCTCCCGCCGTGAAGTCAAGGCGCTCGATGAGCATGACTTTAAGACCACGCTTTGCGCAGTCTCTGGCAGTTCCGGCACCAGTGGCGCCGCCACCGATCACGATCACATCGTATTCTTTGTTTTTCAGGTCGACATTCATTTATTATACCGTAAGTCAGGTTTCGATGTTATACAAATTTGTTTTCACTGCAAAAGTAAATAACTTTCTTTTAATAAGCAAAAATATTACGAAAAAAATAGGTTTTTACATTGAGTTATTTGAAAATTTAACGTTTACCTTATACTTTAGGTTGAGTAGCTGCTATTCTTTAATATCAAGAAAATATCGGAAAAATACAAATTTAACATATTTTAAAGGTTGTATTGCAACTCTTTTATTAATTTTGAAAGAAATATAGATAATAGAGCATAATGACAAAAGAAGAGAGACATAACCTGATATTTCAGACACTTCTGAGACAGGAGTCTGCATCTGTAGGGGAACTATCCGCCCAGCTGCAGGTATCTGCCGTGACAATACGCAAAGACCTCAGTGAGCTTGAGGCGGCGAAAAAGTTATATCGAAGCCATGGAAACGCAATTCTTATTGATCCATACATCAACAATAGAACGATAAGTGAAAAGGCAAAGCTTGCGAGTCATGAGAAAAGTGTAATAGGGTATTATGCGGCGCAGCTTGTGACCAAAGACGATTCCATCATAATAGCATCCGGCACAACTATGCTGTCGTTTGCACACAGCATAGAGCCCAAACATCACCTTACGGTGGTTTCTGCATCGCTGAAAGTATCTGAGGCGCTTGGTCCCAAGGAGGCTGTGGATGTGATTCAGCTTGGCGGTACATTACGCAGAAGCAGTTTGTCTGTGGTAGGACGCACTGCGGAGGTTTTTCTTGACGATATGGCATGCAGCAAGCTTTTTCTCGGAGTAGACGGTTTTGATCCCGGATTCGGAGTGACAACAACAGACATACGCGAAGCAGATCTTAACAAAGCCATGATGCGTGCTGCGCAAAAAACAATAGTTCTTGCGGACTCTTCCAAATTCGGAAGACGAGGATTTGTCAAAATTGCAGATTTTGACGAAATTGACATGCTTATCACTGATTCGCGTCTTCCTGACAAAGCAGCTACTTCGCTTGAGTCGCTCGGTGTTGATCTGCATATTGTGGATATTTGATTTGAAAACCGAAGTCCAAGCGTGATATATAAATTATAAAAATCTCATTTGCAGAAGATAAACTCTGTAAATGAGATTTTTTATAATGTCTTTTTGTTAATCTTACATAATCCAAGTTGTCATTTTGAAGCTCTATTGTGTCAATTGATACTTATTAACATGAAATATTATAATATTCATATTTCTTAACTAAAAAAAGTTTTGTATCCTCAGTTTAGGATGTAATTTTGCAACGTAAATAATCAGATACCCATTTTTTACATACACAAACGTATTTAGTTTTAAATTGAAATTTCCGATGTGCATTTATTTTAAATGAGGATGCGAGGTTTTTCCTCGTGTTTTTGACCCTACTCCGCAGACAGAGCTCCATAAGTCTCTCTGAGCGGTGTCCCCCTGATGTATATATGCCGAGAGATGACATATATTGAAGAACATAATAATTAAATTTCCATAAACCATAAATTTCAACCAACAGAATGAAAGTAACCAAACACATCATGTTCGGCGCAATCTTCGCGGTCGGCATGACGTTTACGTCTTGCGGAGTGGATGACAATACAAAAGATGTTCTTCCGCGTCTGAACGTAGACAAATCTATTGTGCAGGTGATTCAGGATGGAAAGCTGAAGTCGGGTTCACCGGCAACCATCAACATCACCTCCAACAAAGGCTACACGATAACGAGTGACAGCGAATGGCTGAGCGTGGACCGACCCGAAGGTCAGGGACGGGTCACAGTAGAGATTGTAGCTGAACCGAATGAATCAGGAGCGGAACGTACGGGCCATCTTAAAATTTCATCGCTGAATATTTCTGAGATAGTCACAGTCAATCAGAATCTTGAACTTAATCTTGATGACAAACTCGAAATCGGACATGTTTATTTCTATGACGATTTCCACTGGGCAATAGACGGTTCTGATGCGGTTGCGATAAAAGCAGCTGGAGACCAGCGTAATATCTACACTTATACCGCATGGACCGGAGATGATCCCCTCCCTGTGTTCAAAGCTAATTACGAGGACTTCAATTCAAATGCCAAAACCGTTTACACGCAAGACGGCTATCTTAAATTCAACAAGACAAACACCCTCACCGCGATTTCTCCCAAGGTAAATGGAGTCGAGTTCGGCAAGACTTCGGCAGTTCGAGTCAGCTTCAGAGCGGCTTTTCAGGACAAAAGCACCAAGATTGCCGTCGGTGTGATAGGGCAGGGACAGATCAAAGACAGCGAGCAAATCGAAGGGGGATGTGTCAGCCCGCAGCTTATCACGCCTGATGCCACATGGAAATGGTATGATGTTTCTGTGGATATTGCAGGTCTGGCAGGAGAAGATAAAGTTGTTGTCGGACCTATTGAGTTCATTCGCGACAACGTTACAAGCTCAGGAACATTCCGATGGTTCCTCGATGACCTTAAAATCGAGAAAATAGCGAATTGATACAACTGATGCAAACAACGGGAACTTTCTGCATTCAGGCAGTTCCTGGAAATACTACTGATTTTCAAACATAATCATGAAACTGAAAAAATTATTAAGCATAGCTGTTCTCTCGTCTGTGACAGCGGTTTGTGCCGTGTCGTGCAGTGAAGACGAGTTGCCGGGTTTTGTTCATGCCGACAAGCGTGAGGTTAAACTTGAAAATACGGGTCTTACATCTTCCGGAGACCAGGCTCTTGTGGTGTTGGCGGCAAACAACGACTGGCATGTTTCGCGCAAAGACGAATGGTTGCACATATCGCATGAGTCAGGAGCGAGAGGCAGACACAATCTATTTATTTCGGCAGATCCTAATACATCGTCAAAAAGCCGTCTCGGTTTTATAGAGATCGACATGGCAGGGAAGACAGAGCAGTTTGCAGTGACACAGAGCGGATTTGACTATATCCTCGAGATAGACAGGACAAGTATCGAACTTGATATTGACGGGGCGGCAACACAACCTGGTTCACATATGATGACAGTGACAGCAAACTCATCATGGACAATAAATGTTCCTTCAGATTGCGGATGGCTGAAAGTGACTCCCGCGAGCGGAGAGGCAGGCGAGACTCCTGTCGTTTTCTCTGCCGATGAGAATACGAGTGGTGCTGACCGCATGGTTTCTCTTACTATAATCGAAGGAGACATGGAGAAGACATTCAGTGTAAGTCAGTCAGGCACACGAGTGATGTTTGATGACAAGACTGTCGGATTTGTATATTTCACCGATGATATGGCATGGGCAACAGGTGGAAACGACCAGGTAGGATCTATAAATGGTTCTGCAAATTCAACACTTCCGATCTATAGCGCGGCTAATGCCGGTATAAAGGTTGAATTTGACAAGAGATATTTCGATTTTAACGCTTCCGGATCATCAGTATATGCCGCCGATGGTTATCTTAAGTTCGGCAAGGGAAACAACCAGAATGCATTCATGCTCAAGGAGCCGCTTGATATTCCTGCGGATAAAAAAGCGAATGTGGCGATATCTTTCCGTCTGGCTAAAAACGGAACTGACAAGTTTACAGTTTCCGTTGCCATCGATGGTCCCGGAGAAATCGAGAATGCAGTCAACGACGAACTAAGTCTTAGCGCGCCTTGTGTGCCGGTGGATAATTCCGACAAGACAATAAACTGGCAGTGGAAAGACTTTACCGTAAATGTAAACGGAGTCACAGCTGAAACAAAAATAGTAATCGGTGAGACACAATACATAATCGATGGTTTTAAGACCCGTTCTGGATATTTCCGTGGATTCATCGATGACATCAAAGTGACAAGAACAGCCAACAACTAACCAATATCAGGTAAATAAATGAAACTCAAGATAAGAAACAATAAATACACTCGGTTCTATTGCGTTTCGGCGCTTTTGGCGGCAGGCTCGTTTGCAGCGATTGCCGAAGAGATTTCCGGAACCGTATTCGATAAGGACGGTGAGCCGATGATCGGCGCTACGGTAATGGTAGAAGGCACCAGAAAAGCCGTGGTAGTTGATATCGATGGAAAATTCAATATTGACGCTGATCCCGGTCAATCCTTGAAAATCACATATGTAGGCATGATGGGTCAGACCGTAAAGGTTCAGAAGGGTAAGACTACTTACGAAATCATTCTACAGAGTGATGACCAGACCCTGGAGCAAGTGGTAGTGGTCGGATACGGCACCATGGAGAAGAAGAGGGTGACGTCTTCCATAACATCCATTTCAGGCGACAATCTTATGACGGGTCTTGGCGGCTCCACAGTAGCCACTGCTCTTCAGGGAAAAGTGTCAGGTCTGACAATAGGCGGTTCTTCATCGCCAAACTCGACCAATGACTATCAGTTGAGAGGTGTGTCTTCTGTCAAGGCGGGAAATTCTCCTCTTGTGGTTATCGACGGAATACCGGGTGGTGACCTTCGTGCCGTCAACCAGGAGGATATCGAATCTATCGATGTGCTCAAAGACGCATCCGCGGGAGCCATATATGGTACACGTGCATCGGCAGGTGTGATTCTTGTCACCACCAAAAAGGCGAAAGAAGGGAAGGCAACCGTGACGTACAACATGGAACTGTCTGTAGAGAGCGCACGCAAACGGCTTGAAACACTCAACTCTCAGGAATATATCGAGCTCGGGCGCGGATATGATTACGGATATGACACAGACTGGTATCATCAGCTTACACGCAATAATCCCTTCTCTCACCGTCACTCCGTGACAATGACAGGAGGAACCAAGGCACTTCAGCTTTACAGTTCTCTTTCATATTCCGATCAGAAAGGTATTGTGATCGGAGACGGTCGAAAGGATTACTCGGCGCGTCTTAACGGAAGATACTCATTGTGGGATAATCGTCTTCAGATCGGATTGCGCATGCAATACCGCGAGGCACACCGTGACCAGCGCAACAGTGCTGGTGCGTTCGAGCAGGCACTGGCGCTTAATCCGACAACTCCGCTGATGGATCCCGAGAATCCCTTCAGATATAATGTGAATCAATACGGCATAGGAACACTATATAACCCTGTGGCAAACATCAACGACCAGGAATATTCAGGCACAGACCAATGGTTTATGGGAGACGCAAACATAAAGTTTGAGATTCTTCCCGGTTTCAATATACAGGCTACAGCCGGTGTTGACCGACGCCAGTGGGTAAAGACACTCTATTACAACCAGTATCATCGTTACAGCGTCAATTCTGGAAAGCTCGGGCAGGGTTCTCACAGCTATAGCAAATCAATGAATCTGTCTTATGAGGCATATGCGTCGTATACTAAAGATTTTCTCGATGATCATCATATCGATGCTGTTGCCGGATGGAGCTTCTTCGAGGAAAAAGGCACAGAGGCATTCAGCATGACAAACCGCAACTTTATAGTTGACGGAGTCGGTCCATGGGATATGGGTGCAGGTTCGGATCTTACCGACGGATATGCGGAGATGTCTTCAAGCAAGTCTGCCCGCGAAAGACTCATGTCTTATTTCGCTCGTGTCAATTATTCATATGACGACAAATATATAGCAACAGTGAGCTATCGCCGCGAGGGAAGCTCCAAGTTCGGAAAAAATCATCGTTGGGGAAATTTCTGGTCTGTGTCTGCCGGATGGCGTCTTAACAGAGAAAAATTCCTTCAGGATGTAGAGTGGCTCAATGACCTCAAACTTCGTGTCGGATATGGCGTGACCGGTAATAATAATTTCGGTTCGGGCTACACAGTTAGAAACTATGACCAAAGCGGCATGTTCCCTAATCCCGGAGGAGTATGGGTCCCCGCATATGGTTCTGCACGCAATATCAATCCTGATCTTAAATGGGAGGAAAAGAAGGAGCTTAATGTCGGTGTGGATTTCTCGTTCTTCGGAGGTCGCCTTTCCGGTAGATTCGACTGGTACAACCGCAGGGTGGACAACATGCTTTTCTCTGTTACGGCTCCGGTGCCTCCTATGGTGCAGAAAACCGTAATGAAGAATGTCGGAACTCTTGACAACAAAGGATGGGAGTTCGAGCTTTCGGGACGCATATTCCAGCAGGCTGATTTCGATTGGGATGCTACGGTGCGTTTCAGCCAGAGCAGCAGTAAAATCAAGAACCTTGGAGAAGCCGGTTCGCAGATTCTGTCTGACGCACTGCCGAGCTCAATGGGATATACACACAAAATCGTGAACGGTCAGGAAATCGGTAAATTCTGGCTATTCAAATATGCGGGTCTCGATGAAAACGGAAAATGGCTTATATATGACAAAGACAACAACATTGTTCCTGCCGCCGGCAACACCACAGACGAGAACAAGCATTATGTCGGCAACGGTGTTCCCAAGCTGATTTTCTCGATGGATCACAATTTCCGTTACAAGAATTTCGATCTCGGGATCAGCTGCCGTTCATGGATCAAATATGATGTGTTTGACGAGACTGAGCTTTACTATGGTCTTAAAGGACAGCAGGGAATCAATGTGCTTAAGTCTGCATATGGCAAGAACGCCGCCATCAACGATAACCGCATAACAACCGATTACTTCCTTCAGGATGCGACATTCTTCAAAATCGATGCAATCTCGCTCGGCTATACCCTTGACCTGTCGAAATGGCAGAAATATGTCAGCAGTGCGCGTTTTTACGTTACCGCCCGCGATGTCGCAACTTTTACCAGATACAAGGGGTATAATCCGGAGCAGAATGTAAACGGACTCTTCCCCGGACTTGCAGGTTTCCAGGATGTCCGCTCCATGTATCCGCAGACGATACGCTGGACTTTCGGTATGCAGCTTAAATTTTAATCTTCATTAATTTGATACATTAAAGATGAAAATGACTAAAATAAAATATATGGCGTTGGCAGCTGTCGGCACATTCATGATGTCTTCTTGCGATCTCGATGAGAAATTCTACAGCGAGGTGACGCCCGATAACTTCTTCACAAGCCCGGA
Organism: Barnesiella sp. CU968; assembly: GCF_905219685.1. NCBI lineage: Bacteria > Pseudomonadati > Bacteroidota > Bacteroidia > Bacteroidales > Barnesiellaceae > Barnesiella > Barnesiella sp. CU968. The sequence continues at coordinate 3,221 of NZ_CAJMXD010000004.1, read as the reverse complement.
GAGCGTTTATGCTGTTCTTGCCAAACCTTTCGATCAGTGGCGCTATTACCATAATGAAAAGAACAATTGGGTTCTCGAAGAATTAACAACAGACGAGATGGCATGTCCGGCACGAGCCGGTGACTTCTACAATGGCGGCGAGTACCTTCGTTATCATTATCACACATGGAATACAGCCGACAGGTTTATTGTTAACAACTTCAATCAGCTCAACTATGTGATAGCACGTTCGCTTGAGGCGCGTGAAGATCTTGCCGGCGTTAATTATCAGTCTGTAGGTCTTACTGAAGAGGAGAAGGCTGACCATCTCAATCAGATCAACACTCTGATCGCCTATTGCTATATGCGAGGCTTGAATTCATATGGAGGTCTGCCTATCTATACAAGCAGCCAGGACAAACCTAAGGCAAGGAACAGTCGCAAAGAGAATTTCGATTTTATCGAGTCTGTTCTTATCGATGCAATTCCCAAGCTCAAGCCGCGTGTCTCACTTTCAGAAGCGCAGAACGGATATATAACCCGCGGAACCGGCGCAATGCTTCTGGCGCAGCTTTATCTCAATGCAGATGTGTTTATAGGAGAGCCCCGCTATTCGGATGCGGAAAAACTTCTTCAGGACATATATGAAGGAGTGTATGGAAAATATGAGATAGATCCGAGCTGGAGCGGTCCTCACGATTTCGACAATGACCGCTCGACGGAAGCCATGTGGTATGTGCCCTCACAGACTACAAAAAAAGAGTTCGACGGTCTTTACCGCTTCATGTTCATAGCAGATGCGAAAACTTATTTCGATTGCAATGTGCTTGCGAATCCCTACAACGGATATCAGCTTGCACCTTCATATGAGAAAGAGGGTGTGGAACTTGTGTCAAAACTTGGTCGCACATATTCGAAGTTCCATGATCTCGATCTGAGGAAGAAACCATATGTATATAACGGCAACAAGCAGTATGAAGGAATGTTCTGTGTAGGTCTTCAGAAGAATCCTCACACAGGCAAGGTTGCCAAAGGCACAAAGCTTCAGAACGGGAAAGAGATGGTGCTCGTAGATTACATCAACCGCACAGGCAACAAGAGCGACATGATGGAGGGTGATGAGAATTCTGGAATCCGTCTTGTTAAGATGCCGGTTTCCAATTCCGCTGACAAGGATATTCTTTTTGACGCCGATTTCCCTGTGATTCGTTTCACCGAGGTTGTCTATAATCTTGCCGAATGTAAATTCAGAAGAGGAGACAAGAAAGGAGCGGCAGAACTTATCAACGAAGTCCGCAAACGTAATTTTGCGAATGGAATCGATCCGGATCCTGTGACTGAGGCAAATCTTGACATATATCGTCTTGCTGATGAATATATGATTGAATTTCTCGGTGAAGGACATCGCCGTACAGACCTGATCAGGTTCGGTCTCTTCACCACTGAATCTTGGTGGGATCATACGCCCACGGATGACACAAAGAAGGTGTTCTGCATACCATTGGAAGCAATACAGGGAAATCCTTTGCTGCAGCAGAATCCCGGCTACTGATCGATTTTATGATGAAACTTGTTGATCAAATCTTTTAATACAGGAATAAGGTATATGATTCTTAATAATATTATCAGATATAATTTCTTCGCTGCGGGTATGCTGGCAATAACGCTGGCATCCTGCTCCGAGAAGGAGGTTCCGGTCGCTCCAAATGGCTATGACCGTGATGAAGTGACTATAACCCATCAATTCGGCAAAAACCTCGCAGGTCGCGTTACGGTAGACGGTGTTCCCCGTGCCGGTGTTGTTGTCAGTGACGGAATAAATGTCGAACTCACCGATGAGAGGGGTGAGTATCAGATGTATACCACACGTCAGCATGTGTTTGTGTCGGTTCCGGAAGATTGCGAGATTCCGGTTCTTGACGGTCTGCCAAGATTCTATAAAGTACTTGATTTTTCCGTTGACGCAAAGATCCAGCGTGATTTCAATCTGCTTTCCGCGCCAAAGAAAACAGAATGGACGCTGATGGCAGTAGCGGATCCTCAGATTGGCAATGACCAGGATATAAGTGATTTTTCTGAATATATACTTTCTGATTTTTCGGAGTTCACACAGCCCATTAGTGAAAATACATACGGCATATCGCTTGGTGATATTGTCTGGAACAAACCGGAGCTCTTCTCGACCTATAAGACTCTGATGGGACGCACTCCCGTTCCCTCTTTCTCGGTTATCGGCAATCATGACCATAACGAGAGTGTGAAGAATGATACTGAAAGTGATGCGGATTTCAGAAATGTGCTCGGTCCGACATATTACTCAGTCAATATCGGAGATTACCATATGGTAGTGCTTGATGATGTGCTTTACAGCGGAGAGACAGGGCGTAATGACTATGCCAATACTATCACTCAAGAGCAGCTTGACTGGCTTGAGAAAGATCTTTCGCATGTTTCTAAAGATAAAGGTCTTATTGTGGCTTTGCATATCCCTACGGCAAGATGGAACAGACCAAATAATCTTACCAACACACAGGCTCTCTATGATCTGATAAAGGATTTTGATAATATCCAGATAATTTCAGGGCATGCTCACAATCAGTCGACAGTCGAGATAGCTCCCAATATGACAGAATATAATTTCGCGGCGGCTATGGGTGCCTATTGGTATCCTTTATGCAGCGACGGCACACCGCGCGGTTACGGCGTGTTGAAATTCAACGGTAACAAACTGGTTGACGTGAAGTATAAATCAGCCGGTTTCCCTGATGATTATCAGATGAAGCTATATGCTCCGAAAGATGCAGTGTTGTGCCAGCCTTCGGGAAATGTCGGAGATCCGTTTGACCAGATACTTGTCAATGTTTTCGCATGGCATCCTAAATGGACTGTCGAGATTCAGGAAGACGGCGGCAGCTGGAAAACGCTTTCAAATGTTCAGGCGCAGGATCCGGATGTGAGAAAGAGTCTGGTATATGATGAAGATGACAAGAAATGGTATATACCGTCAAACCACAACGGCGCGCAGATTGCCACGACAAATCATATGTTCCTCTATCGGCCGGCACCGGACTGGCGCAGTGTGACAGTCCGCGCTACAGACCCGTTCGGGAATGTCTATACTTCTACGCTTGATAGTGACTGACACTAACTTACAATTGTAGCAGAGAAGGGGAGAGGTGTTATGTCTGTCCCCTTCTCTTTATTATTCTTTATTTGTTTAATTTCATTGCAAAATAAAATAT
>NZ_CAJMXD010000003.1:0-26584 GCF_905219685.1 Barnesiella sp. CU968 | reverse complement strand
GGCATATAACAACCTGCAGGATAGGGCAAACTATCGGAAATGGCTCATAAATGCAGCTATTTCCGATCAGATGATTCCCTTGAAGGAAAATCTTGCTTTGCAGGATGTGGCTATATTGATCAAGAATGAAGACGGAGATCTGGAACGCGCTAATGCATATCTCACCTATTCGCTGAATGATGCGCTGGAATACAACAACAGGCTGAGGATACTTGAAATCGGCAAGAAACTTCCAGCCATTGCAACGGCATATCAGGAAACAGTGTTGGCAAAAAACAAACAACTTCACTTGTATCTGGTAACAATCGTAATAATAGTGATAATACTGATCATCGCGATAGCGATAATCATAGAGCAAAAAAGAAAAATCAGGAACAGGAACGTGACTTTGTCTACATTCAACGACCAGCTTAAGGTATTCAACAAACAGCTTCAGGAAACAAACCGCTCACGTGAACAATACGTCAACCTCTTCCTTAACCTATGCGCGGGATATATAGATAAATACAATCGCATGCAACTGACAGTAACATCGAAAGTGAAAGCGGGGCAGTATAATGAGCTTCAAAAACTGCTTCAAGCGAACTCAAGACCTTCGGAAGCTGAACTGAGAGAGGTATTCTTCAACTTCGATACAGCTTTCCTGCGGCTGTATCCGGATTTTATAAAGAATGTGAATACTTTGCTACAGCCCGACAAGGCAATATGCCCTAAAAGCAGTGAACTTCTGAACGCCAACCTCCGCATCCTTGCCCTGATCAGGATGGGAATTACAGACAGCACAAAAATAGCGACCCTCCTGTTCTATTCCCAACAGACAATATTCAACAGGAGGACCGAAATGCGTAACCGGGCAATTAACCGCGATTCTTTCGAAAAGGAAATAATGGATATATGTCCGATATATCCGGAATAAAAAAGAGGGACAATGTCCCTCTTTTTTATTTTTAATATCTTTAGAAGCGGCGTCCGCCCTGCTGCTTCATCTGGCGCATCATCTTCATTGGATTCTTCATTGAAGTCGCCATCTTCATCATCTTGCGGGTGTCTTCAAACTGTTTCAGCAACTTGTTCACATCCTGCAACGATGTGCCGGAACCTTTGGCTATGCGCTGACGGCGCGTGCCTTTGATAATCTCTGGATTTTGACGTTCATAGGGTGTCATCGAATGTATTATCGCTTCAATACCCTTGAAGGCGTTATTATCTATATCAACATCCTTGATCGCTTTGCCCACACCGGGAATCATTGCGGCAAGATCCTTGATGTTACCCATCTTCTTGATGTTCTCTATCTGTTTCAAGAAATCGTCGAAGTCAAATTTATTCTTCTTGATCTTCTCTTGAATCCTTTCCGCCTCTTTCTGGTCATAGATCTCTTGCGCACGTTTGGCAAGCTCCACGATATCGCCCATGCCGAGGATACGGTTAGCCATACCCTCCGGATTGAATTCCTGGATATCCTCAAGCTTCTCGCCTGTGCCGACATATTTGATGGGTTTGTCAACCACCGCACGAATTGAAAGTGCAGCACCGCCTCGGGTGTCACCATCAAGTTTCGTGAGAACCACGCCATCGAAATCAAGACGGTCATTAAATGTCTTTGCCGTATTGACAGCGTCTTGACCGGTCATGGAGTCAACCACGAACAATGTTTCCTGAGGTCTGATCGCCTTTTTGATGCGCTCGATCTCATCCATCATCTCTTCGTCTACAGCGAGACGTCCTGCCGTATCGACAATCACAAGATCGAGATGATTCGATTTTGCATGAGCAATGGCGTCAAGGGCTATCTGAACGGGATCCTTGCTGTCTTCTTCCGTATAGACAGGCACATCGATACTTGCAGCGAGCACTCTCAACTGTTCACGGGCGGCAGGACGATAAACGTCGGCACCGACAAGCAACGGACGCTTCCCTTTCGCAGATTTAAGCTTGCGTGCAAGCTTACCCGCGAAAGTTGTCTTACCGGCACCTTGCAGACCGGACATCAGGATAACTGCCGGATTCCCGTCAAGATTCAGAGGAGCTTCCGTGCCTCCCATCATCTCCGTCAGCTCATCGTGGACAATCTTGACCATCAGCTCCTTCGGCTTGAGGGCATTGATAACGTTCTGACCCATGGCTTTCTTTTTAACCGTGTCAGTGAACGTTTTTGCAACCTTATAGTTGACATCGGCATCAAGCAATGCACGTCTTACATCCTTAAGGGTCTCTGCAACATTAATTTCGGTAATCTTGCCTTCACCTTTCAATATCTTGAATGAACGCTCAAGGCGTTCCGACAGATTTTCAAACATACGGAATTACAATTTGTTGGTTTCTGTATCGGGAAATATCACCTTGGGTTTCCAGGTCTTTGCCTCCTCGGGAGTGAGCTGGGCATAAGTCATTATAATCACCACATCGCCGGGCTGCGCCTTGCGGGCAGCCGCACCGTTGAGACAAATCACACCGCTGTCAGCTTCTCCCTCTATCACATAGGTGTCGAACCTCTCGCCGTTATTGTTGTTTACGATCCACACTCTCTGACCAGGCAGAATATCGGCGGCATCCAGAAGACGTTTGTCAATCGTGATGCTCCCTATATAATTAAGATTCGCCTCTGTCACTGTAACACGGTGAATCTTCGATTTCATCATTTCGATAAGCATATCCTCAAATCTCTTTTTTATAAGTCACATTATCGATAAGTCTCACATCTCCGCAATAGACCGTAATGCATCCGACAATCCACGGACTTTCATCCCACTCTTCCACAGGAAGGAGCGTGCGGGCGTCTACAATCTCAAAATACTCGACTCTCATAAACGGCACGGCATCGATGCGCTCCACGACAGTGTCATGTGTGGCTCCGACACTATGTTCACGCGAATATACGACACTATATTCCAATGCCTTGTGAATCTCAGGAGCCACAGCTCTCTGCTCTTCGGAAAGCAATGCGTTGCGGCTTGACAACGCAAGACCATCGTCTGCCCGTTTTATGGGACACGCCACAATCTCCACATCTATTCCTTCGGTTTCGATCATATTGCGGATAACGGCAATCTGCTGGAAGTCCTTTTCTCCGAAATAAGCCCGTGTCGGACTGCACAGACGGAAAAGGAGACTCACGACCTGTGCCACTCCCTGAAAATGACCGGGACGGAAACGTCCCTCCATCACCTCTGCCGCCGTGCCAAGCTCGAATTCATGACGCGGCTGGGCATCGGGACCTCCGGGATACATCTCCTCTACGGAAGGCGCGAAAACTGCCGATACTCCCGCCTCGGCAAGCATCTTGAAATCGTCTTCCTCCTTGCGTGGATATGTGGCGAGATCCGTAGGATTGTTGAACTGCGTCGGATTGACAAATACACTCGCGATCACACATAGATTCTCTTTTACAGCCCGCTCCACAAGCGACAAATGGCCGGCATGCAAAGCTCCCATAGTGGGCACAAGTCCCACAGCATTCCCTTGTTCTTTCTGAAGCTCCACGAAATCGAGGAGTTCAGCGACCTTTCTGATTATTATCATTTTATTCAGGTTTCAATTTGCGCAGACAACCCGAATGAGCGACATGGAATCCATGTGCATTCCGGGCATATGCTTGCGAAACTCAATTAAGAAGGCGTCTTGTTCCGACTCCTTCATTTTTTCAACCTGCAAAATTAATCAAAACTTACTAATTTCTAAATTTTTTACGTCATTATCCGCAAATACGACCAATTTCACATATTTTAAGGAGCAGAAACACGGCACCGTGACCGCAAACCACCGGAATCTCGATTTTTTTTATTAACTTTGCATCCGCTTGGTGCGCTCTGTGGAGAACAGAGCCATAAGCACTGCAAACCGAACAATATGGCAAAACAACGAATCCTTTATGTCTCTCCCGAAATAGCGCCATATCTCCCAGCCTCGGAGATTGCACAGTTAGGCCGTGATCTTCCGGTAGCTATGCATGGCAAGAAGTATGAAGTCAGAACCTTCATGCCCAATTTCGGCAACGTCAACGAACGCCGCAACCAGCTGCACGAGGTGATACGTCTCAGCGGAATCAACATTCCTATCAAAGACGCCGATCATCCTCTCATTATAAAAGTGGCTTCTATGCAGCCCTCTCGCATTCAGGTTTATTTCATCGACAACGACGATTATTTCCAGAAACTTGAGGATGATGTGGACAATGTCGGCACAAACCGTCCCGACAATGACGAACGCGTTATTTTCTTTTCCCGCGGTACCGTCGACACCGCGCGCAAGCTCAGATGGGAGCCGGACATTCTGCACACATCAGGATGGATCGCGGCATTGGTGCCGTTGTATGTGAAAAAGGTCTTTTCCGACGGTGTGTCTTTCAACGGGACCAAAATAGTCTATTCTCTGCTTGACGAGACTCCTGCGGATGCCATAGATCCAGAATTTCTCAAGAAACTCAGTGAAGACGGAATAAAAGGGAATGACCTCAAGGATNTTNTCGACCTCCCGGCAAACACCAACCTCCTGCACAAAATAGGAATCGCCAACTCTGACGCGGTGATTTTCAATAACCGCACGCCGGATCCGGAACTTGTGGAATATGTGGAAAAGCTCGGAATGCCCGTGCTCTCGCTAAATCCGGAAGAGGACAACTCCGACAAATACCATCAATTCTATCAATCTCTCTTAGGAAATGAAGCTTAAAGCATTACATAAAGCCATAGCAGCTTTGTTGCCGCTGGCAATTCTGGCATCGTGCGAAGACAGCACAAGCCCTATCGGAGGCTCGCTCGTTAACGGTGAGGTCTCTATTACAGTAGACACCCTCGAAATGAAGCTTGACGCTTCATCAATCATGGAGCCCGAATTTGACTCGCGCACTCAGTCAAAACTGCTCGGACGCATAAACGTGCCTGAATACGGTTCGCTCGAATGCTCGTTCGTGAGCCAGCTAATGTGCGCAACCAAGATGAACATACCGGATTCAATAACGGTAAACGACATCGATTCAATAAGAATGGTTCTCACTGTGCCCAGAGGTTCGCTGACCGGAGACTCCCTCGCACCGCAGCAGCTGAAGGTTTACCGGCTTACACGCCAGTTGCCGTCTGACATAAACAGCGCGTTCGACCCCGATGGTTATTACGATCCCTCGTCTCCCCTCGGAGTCAGAAGCTACACTCTGTCGGCACTCTCCATGAACGATTCTCTTTTCAAAAAGCAGGAGAGCATACGCATTCCCATAATGCTTCCAAAGAAAATGGCTCAGGATGTCTTCAACGCCTACAAAAACAACCCCGGAATCTTCCAATGGCCACAGACTTTCGCCCAGTATTTCCCCGGTGTATATGTGGAACAGAATTTCGGAAACGGCTGTATCGGCGTGATTTCATCCATGAAATTCTTCACCTACTGGCACTACATGAGACAGGTGTATCAGAAAAAAGACGATGATTCCGGAGAATACCACTACGTGCCTACTCTCACACGCGACTCCGTGTGTCTGTTCTCTTCGCAGCCGGAAGTGCTCTCGGCAAACAAGGTGACTTACAAGGTGTCTGATTATCTGAAGAAACTCGCGAACAGCGGCAAAGCGATTATAACGACTCCCGGCGGATATTATGTAAATGTGAAATTCCCCGCACAGGAGATTATCGACAAATACGACAAGGATCTGTATAGTATTGCTGTTGTCTCCAAACTTTCATTCGAGATTCCCGCAGAAGCCGTTGAAAACGACTACGGGCTTGATGCCGCTCCTCACCTGCTTATGGTGAAGAGTTCCGAGCGCGAGGCTTTCTTCCGCGACAACAAGATTCCGGATGGAAAGACTTCATTCTATGCACCATATAATACCGAGAGCAAGAGCTATACCTTCAGCGGGATGCGCGAATATATACTGGAACTGATCGACAGCGGCAAAGCTGTTGATCCGGCAGATATGGAATTTTCGCTTGTTCCTGTGGTTGTCTCTACGGAAGAAGTGCCGGGATATACGTCAACCACAACCTATGTCACCCGCTGCGCGCCATACATCGGTCGCCCCACGGTGACACAGCTCGATACAGACAAGGCAATCGTCTGCTTCACATATTCCCGCCAGACAATCGAATAATCATCACATAACCAAAACTATCCACCGACGTGACGATTCTTCTGTTCAGCCTGCTTTCGTTTATAACCGGTGCCGTGGCACCGGGAGAGCCGCAACGCGCCGAGCTTCTGTTTGTCGGAGATGCCATGCAGCATCAGGCTCAACTCGACAGAGCCAGGGAATTAGGCGGAGACTGTTATGACTATTCGGACTGCTTCACATATATAGCGCCGGAAATTACTGCCGCCGATTACGCGGTGTGCAACCTTGAGGTGCCGCTCGGAGGCGGTCCGTCTTACAGCGGTTATCCCTGCTTCTCGGCTCCGGACTCTTATGCACAGGCACTCAAAGACGCCGGTTTCGACATGTTTCTGACAGCAAACAACCATTGCCTTGACCGCCGCGACAAAGCGGCACGGCGCACGCTGACCGCCCTTGATTCTCTGGGCGTGGATCACATCGGGACCTATCATGATGCCGCACAGCGCGATTCTCTTGTGCCGTTCGTAAAAAATATAAACGGATTCCGAGTGGGATTCCTGAACTATACTTACGGAACCAACGGCATATTGCCCACGGAAGAAGCCGAGATCTCGCTCATAGACCGTGCAAAAATGGCAGAAGAGATTAAAAAGACCAAGGATGCCGGGGCTGAGATAACAGTCGTGACCATTCACTGGGGAGTGGAGTATGTGCTGCTGCAGAACAAGAATCAGGAAAGCATGGCAGATTTCCTGATTGACCAGGGTGTCGACATGATCATAGGTGGTCATCCGCATGTGATACAGCCCATGAAAGTGGTGCGCAATGAAAAAGATGACAAAGATGTGCTTCTTGTCTATTCTCTTGGGAATTTCATATCGAACATGAAAACCGCCGACACCCGCGGCGGAGCTCTTGTCCGGGCGGTCATCGAGCGTGACTCAGACGGAACCGCGAGATTCAAGGAGGCTAATTACGACACGTTCTTCTCAGCAAAACCGGCAGGAGGAAAAACGAATTTTACTGTCATCCCCTCTTGGATGCCGGAGAAAATCCCCTCTGCCCAGAAAGCGCACTGGCAACTTTTCGACAGAGGCGCACAACGCATTTTTGACAAGCACAACGTCAACGTGCCCCGAAAACACAAATAACCAAAGAAAATGATTCAGACAAACAACCTTTGCATGCAGTTCGGAAAACGCGTGCTATTTCAAGACGTAAACCTCACTTTCAACCGTGGCAACTGCTACGGCATAATCGGTGCGAACGGTGCCGGGAAATCAACTCTGATGAAAATTCTCTCGGGAGAACTAACTCCTACGCAAGGTTCTGTGACTTTCGGACCCGGAGAACGCCTTTCCGTGCTTTCTCAGAACCACTTCGAGTTTGACGAGTGCACGGTCATAGAGACTGTTCTGCGCGGTCACACTGTGCTTTGGGACATAATGCAGCAGAAAGACGCCATATATGCCAAACCCGATTTCTCTGACGAAGACGGCATAAAGGCAGCTGAACTCGAAGAGAAATTCGCCGAACTTGAAGGATGGAATGCCGAAAGCGATGCCGCAGCCCTGCTGTCCGGTCTCGGCATAAAGGAAGATTCCCATTACATGCTTATGAAAGACATGAGCGCAAACGAGAAAGTGCGTGTGCTTCTGGCAAAAGCCCTCTTCGGCAACCCTGACAATCTGCTTCTCGACGAGCCGACCAACGACCTTGACCTCGAAACTGTGGCGTGGCTTGAGAATTATCTTGCCAACTTCGAGAATACCGTCCTCGTGGTGAGTCATGACCGCCACTTCCTCAACGCGGTCTCCACTCATACCCTCGACATCGACTTCAATAAAATATCGATATTTGCCGGAAACTACGATTTCTGGTATCAGTCTTCACAGCTCGCTCTGCGCCAGCAGCAGGCTGCAAACAAAAAAGCCGAGGAGAAACGCAAGGAACTTCTTGAATTCATCCAGCGTTTCAGCGCGAATGTGGCTAAAAGCAAACAGACAACAAGCCGCAAGAAAATGCTTGAGAAGCTGAATGTCGAGGAAATCCAGCCTTCTTCACGCAGATATCCCGGCATCATATTCACTCCTAACCGCGAAGTAGGAAACAAGATTCTGGAAGTAAAAGGTCTCAAGGCATCAATCGATGGAGAGGTGCTTTTCGATGACGTTAATTTCCAGATCGAGAAAGGCGACAAAGTCGCTTTCCTGAGCCGCGACCCGCGTGCCATGACCGCTCTGTTCGAAATCATCATGGGAAACCGCAAGGCTGATGCCGGTGACTTTGAATGGGGGCAGACAATTACCAACGCATACCTTCCGCTCGACAACGGCGAGTTCTTCGAATCAGACCTCAATCTTGTTGACTGGCTGTGCCAATACAGCAACGACTCTTCGGAAATATATCTCAAAGGTTTCCTTGGGAAGATGCTTTTCAGCGGAGAGGAAGTGCTCAAAAAAGCAAGTGTGCTTTCAGGTGGAGAGAAAATAAGATGCATGATTGCAAGAATGATGCTTACAGACGCGAACACCCTGGTGCTTGACTCCCCGACCAACCACCTCGACCTCGAATCTATCCAGGCATTCAACAACACTCTGCAGTCGTTCAAAGGAGTGATTCTAATGTCGAGCCATGACCATGAGTTCATTCAGACTGTATGCAACCGCATCATCGAGCTTACTCCCAATGGCATAATCGACAAGATGATGGATTATGACGACTATATCGTCGACGAGAAAGTCGCCGCCACACGCGAGCGTCTTTACAAATAATGCTGCGGTAAGTATAAATTAAACTTGAACACTTACTTATAATAGTATACAGGAATAACAACACAGTTGCACATTAAAGGAATGCCCGGGACCGGTACCCGGACATTCCTTTAATGCTTATAGACCGCGTTCCATAGAATCCCGACTTATCACATGTGGGCTAACAAAAAAACCTTAACCTTTGTTATAATATCAAAAGACACAACTATGAAACACTATCTGCCATTATACGCCCTGCTCGCATTCATGCCGCTGGCATCATGCAGCGATGACGAGCCGACAGTCTCACCGCTGCCCGAAAAGACATACACCGGAAACGAATCTCTTGAACTGCGTTACAATCAATCGCCAATGAGCGGGAAAAGCGTGGCGTTTATACAGAACGAAGAGAAGGCGACTCTTACGATGGGTTCTACCGTATCTCCCGGGGATCTCTCGGAATCGCTGAAGGGTATGCCGGATATTCCCGGTCCGGGAGTTCTGCCCGGCACGCCTGTTTTGTCTCTTCCAGTGAACCTGAAACCCGATGGTGGCGTATATTCCTTCTCCGGTAACGGAGAGACAGAGTATCTTACCTACACGTACGAAGGAAACGTGAATGCATCCAAAATGGCATTTTCCTTCAACGATGTAACGCTTAAGAATCAAAGGCTCGCAAATACCGTCTGGTTTCCCACTCCTGCGGAAAAAAACGCTGACGGAACAGGGTATAAATCACTACCGTTGCATATAGTGTGGGAATGCAGTCTGCCTCCATTGCTTGAAGGCTTTGACGGCACCCTGCAGGATGCGATGACCCTTCTGGTCACACTGCCAATGATACCGGCTTACGGCAACACTGCCTACATGTCGATTGCTCAGGTAATAGAGAACGCTCTGAAGACAGTTGCATTCAGACCCGACGGCAACGCAGTGATAACTTATATGCAAAGCAACAACGGTGCGGCACAGTTCGCACAGGCTCCTCTATGCATGATCCAATACGTCCCGCTTGATGACATCATGATGAATCTGTATATCAATCCGACAGACCTTATGGGGCAGATTCTGATAAACGGCTCAAGCCATCCTGATCTTCCTCCAAATCCATTCGGAAAGCAATCAAGAGCAGACTACACCGCTCCCCTTGCAGCGGCAATACAGAAACTGGCTCCGATGCTGTCGCAGGGATTCCCACTACAGTATAGTCTCACACCGACAGAGTTGCAGATATTCTTCAATACGGAGACTTTGGTCCCTTTGCTTAAGGATATTGTGATTCCGATGCTTGAGGATCCGGAGATACAGCAGATGATAATGGAGAAAATCGCAGCCAACCCCTCGCTTGCCTCTCATTCCGTATTGCTGAAGGCGTTAATGCAGGTGTTTCCTCGGATACTGGAGACCACGACCAGAATGGAACTTGGATTCAACCTTGCGGCATATCCTGACGCCGGCTAAGAAAAACAAGTCTTGACGAGTTCCCCTTCCAACAAAAAAACAACGGGGTATCAGGTCAGATGTCCATCAGTTCCAGCAGCCTCAGTTCCGCCTCGTCAAGGCGTTCGACCACTGCGGCAAGACGTTCTCCAGCCGTTATGATACCGGCAGAATCAAGTCCTCCAGTAGAAAGAGATGTCTCAAGTGTGGCACGTTCTGCCGTGAGTTCCTCAATCTCTTTCTCCAGAGATTCCATCTCGCGTTTCTCCTTGAATGTGAGTTTGCGTTTCTCTTCAGCCGGACGCCACGAAGCCTTGACCTTTTCTTTGGGTTTCTCGGCGGCGCGGCGCTCTTTCTCCTCTTCGGCAACGCAATGACGGTAGGTGGAATAATCACCGGGGAAGTCACGCACTTCGCCATCCCCCTTGAATACGAAAAGATGATCGACTATACGATCAAGAAAGAAACGGTCGTGACTCACTACAATCACACACCCCTTGAAATTCACAAGGTAATCTTCGAGCACGGCAAGTGTCATGATGTCAAGATCGTTCGTCGGCTCATCAAGAATAAGGAAATTGGGATTGCGCATCAGCACTGTCGCCAGATAAAGTCGGCGACGCTCCCCTCCGCTTAATTTATGGATAAATTTCTGCTGCGTTTCCGGCGTAAACAGGAAGTGAGACAGAAACTGCGATGCCGACAGACGCGTCTTGTCATCTATTCTAACCTCCTCGGCAATCTCGCGGACGGCATCGATAACCTTTTTCTGCTCGTCAAAATCCGTCATGCCCTCCTGACTGTAATATCCCCATTTCACAGTTTCGCCGATATCGAAATGACCGCTGTCCGGCTGCATCAGTCCTAAAAGTAGTTTTATAAAGGTCGATTTACCCGCACCGTTGTCACCTACGATGCCGACCTTTTCATAGCGGGCAAACGTATAACTCCATCCGTTCAATATACGTTTTTCTCCGAATGCTTTCACAACATTATGAGCCTCGAAAATCTTCGAACCGATATAAGAGGACTTCACATTCAGCGAGACATTGCGTTCCGTAAGATTTACCTTGCTTTTCTTCTCAAGCTCATGAAAATTGTCGATACGGTATTTCGCCTTGGATCCGCGAGCCTGAGGCTGACGACGCATCCACTCAAGTTCCGTGCGCAAAAGATTCCGGACCTTGGCGAGTTCGGCAGAAAGGTTCTCGTGACGCTCGTCGCGCTTGCGCAGATAATAGTCGTAATTCCCGTCATAGGAATAGACATGAGTGCGGTCGATCTCTATTATCTTGTTACAGACCTTATCGAGAAAATAACGGTCATGCGTCACCATAAGAAGCGTCATTTTCTGACGCGAGAGATAAGCCTCAAGCCATTCTATCATATCTATGTCAAGATGGTTTGTAGGCTCGTCAAGTATAAGCATGTCGGGCTTGGAGAGCAATACTCTCGCAAGTGCCGCACGCTTTGTCTGCCCTCCCGACATTCGGCCGAGCGGTGTGACATAATCTGTAATCTTGAACTGCGTGAGCATCTGACGCGCAAGATCCACTCCGTTGCCCTCTTCATTATCGCGCACATCAAGAGATGCATATTCGAGAGCGGTCATATTCTGATCCATGGGAGGAATCTGCTCAAGATAACCTACCTGGATGCCGTTGCGGAATGTCACCTTTCCGGAATCGTAATCCTCGCGTCCGGCAAGGATATTCAGGAAAGTTGTTTTTCCGGCACCGTTTTGCGCCACGATACCGATTTTATCACCTTGGAACACGCCCAGCGACACATCCTCAAAGAGGATGCGGTCGCCAAACGATTTTGTCAGTTGCTCAATCTGCAGCAGAATCATAATGCAGCGATAACTTCAATCTCTACAAGCGCTTTCTTTGGAAGTTCCCTGACTGCGAAAGCACAGCGCGCCGGATAAACAGCCTTGAATTCTTCGGCGTAAACTTCGTTCATAGGACCGAAATATTCCATATCCGCAAGAAATACTGTAGTCTTAACCACATTGTCAAGTGTGGCTCCGGCTTCGGCAAGAATAGCCTTGATATTATTGATTGACTCACGCGTCTGTGCCTTGATGTCTGCGGGCATCTCGCCGGTTGCGGCATTGATGGGAAGCTGACCCGAAACAAAAATGAGGTTACCTGCCTGAACAGCCTGGCTGTAGGGTCCAATGGCTCCGGGAGCTTTGTTTGTGGAGATTTCCTTTTTCATGGAGTTATAATTTATCTGTTAAAAAAAAGGGGACAAAACCGCAAGGTCTTGTCCCTTAGTTGAGCCGCGAGTGGGACTCGAACCCACGACCTTTTCGTTACGAATGAAATGCTCTACCAACTGAGCTATTGCGGCTGATTGCAATCTGTTATTTAAAAGCCATGCAAAGTTAATAAAAATACTTTACAAACCAAAATATTCCATGTCAAACTCTCAAACATCTAACGCTCGCCGGGCTTCACCTCGCCAGACTCCATACTCTCGCCGGGCGCATCGCCTCAGTGACTGTCACTTTTACCGGTTGAAGCAATTGTGTCGGCAAGTATATCGCGATAAGGAGCACCCGCCTCTTGTTGTCCTGACGATTTTGATTTACGTTTTTTGGATTGCCGCTTCGTATTCCCACGTTTACCGCTTGTTCCGTCAGAATCATCAGCTCTGTCATCGGATTCGGAATCGGACATTGTGATTTCAGCAGGTTCATAGTCTTTATTGCTCCGGCTCTGATGCATACGTCTCCCTCCGAGCCCCCAGAACAAGGCTCCGAACAACAGGACACATATCAGCAGTGTCCAGGCTCCTTTTCGTTCATTGGTACGCATAAAATCCGTCTCAGCCGTTTACTCATTACCTTCCAGCAGGTCGGGGCGCAACCTGCGGGTGCGTTCAAGAGCCTGTTCATGACGCCATTCCGAAATCTTGGCTTCGTGTCCGGACAAAAGAATGTCGGGCACCCTCCAGCCATTGTATTCTGCCGGACGCGAGTAAACAGGAGGCGCAAGAAGATTATCCTGAAACGAGTCCGACAATGCGGACTGCTCGTCGCCTATAGCGCCGGGAATAAGACGCACCATAGCATCGGCAATTACAGCAGCCGGCAATTCCCCGCCGGTCAGGACATAATCGCCTATTGATATTTCCTTGGTTACAAGATGCTCCCTGACTCTCCAGTCCACACCCTTATAATGACCGCAGAGTATTATTACATTTTCAAGCAATGAAAGGGAGTTTGCCATCGGTTGGTCAAAACGCTCCCCGTCGGGAGACGTAAATATGACTTCGTCATAATCCCTTTGCGATTTCAACGCAGATATACAGGCATCGATGGGCTGTATCTGCATTACCATTCCCGCCTCTCCGCCGAAAGGATAGTCATCAACCTTGCGATGCTTGTTTGTGGTGTAGTCGCGAAGGTTATGTATCGCGATTTCCACAAGTCCTTTGTCTTGCGCACGCCTGAGTATGGAGCAATTGAAGAATGGCTCAAGCATCTCCGGCATCACGGTTATCAAATCGATTCTCATGCCGCAAATTTACTAAATTTTTTCCAAACCGCAAGAATGCAGGAAAGCCGGACATTAAGCCCGGCATTCCTTACTTACTTTTGTGTAATTCTATGTGTGTATTTTCACGGATGTGTATGAGGTGAGGATCAATCCATTTCTTCGTCAGCCTCATAACCGCCCATCTCGCGGATTGCGTTGCGAAGCATGGTATGCTGCTGATAAAGGTTGTTTACAGGCATCTCTCCCTTGGTATAGTCGTGCATCGGACTCTTGAGGAAGAAGCTGAGGAAACGCTGCGTGCCGTAACGGCCTGCGCGTGCCGCAAGGTCGCTGAGAAGCACAAGGTCAAGACAGAGCGGAGCAGCCAGAATTGAATCGCGGCAAAGGAAGTTGATCTTGATCTGCATCGGATAGCCCATCCAGCCGAAAATATCGATATTATCCCAGCCTTCCTTGTTGTCGTTGCGCGGTGGATAATAGTTGATACGCACCTTGTGGTAATACTGGGTATCCTCGTCATTGCCATGACCATAAAGATCCGGTTGATTCTCCGGAACGAGAATCGTCTCAAGGGTAGAGAGTTTGGAAACCTCTTTTGTGCGGAAGTTTGCAGGCTCGTCAAGCACAAGACCGTCGCGGTTGCCGAGAATGTTTGTAGAGAACCAGCCGTTCAGACCAAGGCAACGGTCGCCGATGATAGGAGCGAAACCTGATTTCACCAGTGTCTGACCTGTCTTGAAGTCCTTGCCTGCTATAGGCATTTTGGTCTTTTCCGCAAGTTCCCACATTGCGGGAATGTCAACTGTCGTATTGGGTGCGCCCATGATGAACGGACAACCTTCTGTCAGCGCCGCATACGCATAACACATCGACGGAGCGATATGCTCTTTGTCGTCAGCCTTCATTGCAGCTTCAAGCGCCTCCAAAGTTCCGTGAATCTTTTCATCTACCGGAACATACACCTCAGTAGATGCCGCCCAAAGCACAACCACGCGCTCTACGCCGGTCTCTTTCTTGAAATTGCGGATATCCTCGCGGATCTGCTCGGTCATATCCCAGCGATCTTTGCAATCCTTCACATTGTCTCCGTCAAGACGCTTCGCATAATTATGGTCGAATGCGGCTTTCAATGGCTTGATTGCCTCAAGCTCGTCTTTTACCGGATTGATATCCTTCTCTTTCAGCACCTCTGCGTTGATAGCCGCCTCGTATGCGTTGGCAGGATATACATCCCATGCGGCAAACACTATGTCATCAAGCGTTGCAAGCGGAACGATATCCTTATAATGCAGATATTTCTTGTCTTCGCCTTTGCCAATGCGAATCTTATCATATTGAGTGCAGGAACCGATAGGTTTTGCCAAACCCTTGCGAGTCATGAATACACCGGTCATGAATGTCGATGTAACAGCACCGAGACCTACCACCATTACGCCAAGTTTACCTTTGGGCGCTTCTGCTTTTTTTGTTGCCATAATCAGTTTATGTGTGTTTTTTTATTATTGGTTTATGTTAATTTTCTAACGGTCGCTCTTCCGGCAACCTTTGGGAAACCTCGAAAACCCTTTCTTGATTTCCGGCGGTAAAATTATGACTACTTTAGCAGACTGCAAACAATTTTAAGAAAAAAATAAGGAGGTATAATCTTAAACATTCTTAAGAGACCCCCTTATTAGCCAATATTTATTAAAATTATAATTTATCAGATAAATTCAGTTAAAATTTGTTAATTGGGCTTTGATGGATAATTAGCCCGATTTTAGAGTTTTTCCAACATTTCCGGAAGCTGTCTGATGTCGGAAATTGTGTTTGGATATGTCTGCATATCCTCTTCTTCCGTCCAACCTTTGCCTTTGATCCATACTGCCGCACATCCTACTTTTTCCGCAGGTTCTATATCCTTACGGAAGCTATCGCCGACCACGACCGTTTCCTGCGGCAGGCAACCGAGAGCCTCCACGCCGAGACTGAAAATCTTCGGATCCGGTTTCCTCACACCTACCACTGCACTCTCTATGATCTCTTTGAAATATGTGTCGATGCCGAAATCCTTAAGCACGGTCTCTACATTTCCATAGAAATTGGAAACGAGCACAAGGGGATATTTTTCACTCAATTCCTTAAGCACCGGCACTGCCTCTTCCACTTTTGTTCTTGCCGAATGGTAACAGATGCCAGCGATTTCACCGGCTTTCGCCTCAACCTGCGCCGGGGGGAAAAGACCCTGTCCGGAAAGCCACTGCAGCTCAAGACGCATCTTGATAAGAAGAAGATCTCCGAAGTCATGTTCCGGCAGAATATGCCTTGTCCGGGCAAGTTCCCTCTCGGCATACACGTATGCTTCGCGAAACTCTGCCTTATTCACGGCAACTCCCGCCTTTCCGTAGGCACACCATATGACTTCGCTCCAATGGTCGCCGCCGGTGTCAAGCGTGCCGCCGTAATCGAAAATTATACCTTTTATTTCCATATTACCTATTTGTTTAACTGTGTGTGGAATGACTTGCATATGCGTTCATGACGCCACATCATATATATCAGAACGCCATTCAGCACCGTGAGTTCGAAAGCGAAGTAAAGCCACGGCATGCGGAATATGAGTATTGCGGCGAACAAGGCGAAGGTACGGGTATTGAACGACAATATGTTGGTATATTTCATCAATGGCTTGCTCTTTGCCCTGAATGCGTCACGGAACGACTGAGGCACACTGTTTCCATATTTTTCGCGCAGTGCGGCACGAAGTTTCTGCATGCCGGGGGTGCGCTTTTCCTGACCCACAGTATAATTTGTGTAAAACGCGAGTGTCAGTTTCTGCCAGAAATTATATTTCCAGCTCAACGAATGGAACTTCTCCCACAGGAACTCGGCACGCTCAAGCTCACTGCCGTCCTCCCCCTTGAGAAAATAGAGATGGAACTGGCGGTAATAGTCACCCATAGCCGCCTGCACGGCATGACAGACTCCCGTAACCACAGCAATCACCCAGATTACCCATTGATGCGCCATAAAAAACTCACTTGTCATGTTTTCCCTGAAGCAGATGGCTATGTATATGGCGGCAAACCAGAAGTCGCCGCTCAGTCCGTCGAGTATCCTGCCGATTCGCGAATATTGCCTGGTCATGCGGGCAAGCTGACCGTCGGCACTGTCGAAAGAATCAGCCCATACAAGCAAAAACACGCCTATTATATTCCACCAGAAATAGTTTATCCAGGGACTTGAATTCTCGTTGAAAAAGAAACACACGCCTGCTCCCACACCTAAAAATATGGAAGCGATGGTTATGGCATTGGGGGTCACTCCGAGTTTTTTTGCAAGCAATGCCCACATATATCCTATGGGACGATAGAATATGAGGTCAAATGTCTCCTCTGTATCCATCGATTTCAAAGAATCCTTGAAACCTGACTTTTTTTCTTTTTTATCGCTCATGACTATAATTGCAATTTCTACCTTAAAATATCAGTCCTGAAATTATCTGCGGCGCCTTTCCTTTATTGCCTGCAACACACATTTCGCAATATGCGGTGCCGCCTCGGCACTACATGGCGCGAAACTCGGCCAGTCGTTGAAATCTATTATGCGTATCGACCCGTCGGGATCAACTATGCAATCTCCGCCATATACCTTCACATCCATTATTTCAGATGCCTTCTGACATATGGATTTAAGATAATCCTCGTCAAAATGAAGACCGCGTGACTTACCGTTGATTGCCTCGTGTCCGTATTTGCTGTGTCCTTCATCGAATGGATAGAACCAGAAAAACCAGGGCTGACCCTGCACTCCGTAGAATTTGATAAGGTCTCCTTCGAGATGCTTGTTTATCACAGCGCGACGGATACCTCTGTAGAAGTATTCATGAAGAACCTCCTGCGCCTCCTGGGAATGGCGGCAATAGCTCACGTCTTCCTTATGCATGGCATGAAAGTCGCCACGCTTTATCCAGACTTTCCCATAGCCGTTTTCCTCAAGTTCGGCACGGACATCCTCGTTTGTATTCACTATAAGACTTTCCGGATAAGGTATGCCGTTGCCAAGAAGAAGCCTTGTCATCTTTTCACGGGTGCAGTTTTCAATTCCATAGCCGGAATTGATTACAAGATGTCCCTCGTCTTCAAGATGCATCAGTTTTTCTATAGAAGCTTTTTCCCGACACATGTTGAGTATGATGTCCTCGGTAACGTTACCGTTCTGAAACTGCTCTTCATTATAAATCCTTACCTCGCAGCCGCGCTTACGCAACTGGTCAGCGACGGCATTGAATATAGCCGCGTCATTCCCTATATGGTTCGGTGAATACGCGCCGGCGCGCATCACCCCCGCAATTTTAATATCTGCCATGTTTTTTAGTGAGGAATTAGGAATTGGTTGTTATGAACCGCTCGGCTTTCTCTATGTCTCCGGCATGATCCACATCAATAATCTTACCCATGTCGTATGCCTTGAGTGCCAGACCGGACTCGACAAGTGCGCGCTGATAATTACGCATGCGGCTCGTTCCGTTTGCCAGACAGCCGTCGAGCACCTCGACCGCTTTGTCTCCAAGTCCGTATATGCCTCCGGAAACAAACTCTGATTCATCGTCTGACCTGCCATCCGCAGGAGCATCCAGAAACGCGGTGATATTCATTTCCTTGTCAGTCTCGACATACAGGGGTTTCTCATCGTCCACAAACGATGTCACCGCCATCATACCCTCGGTTTCCGCGCTTGCCGATTCGTAAGCACGCACGTATCCTGCAAAATCAGGTTCTCTGAAAATCGTGTCCACTGTGGTCACGATGAAACGGCCATGCCCTTTGAGCAGTCTGCCGATCTCATAGAAGCTGTGCATTGACGAGGGTGTCGTCTTGACCACAAGCTCTATATGCACCGGCAATTCCCGCTGGAGTCTCTCCACAAATTGCCGGACTTCCGACATGTGCTCGTTTACTATCACACATATCCGTTCCGCTCCGTTCTCCTGAAATATCCTTATAAGCCTGCCGATCATCGGTTCTCCGTTGAGAGGGACAAGGGGCTTGGGGAAAGCCACACCCTCCTGCACAAGCCTCGATCCTTCCCCGGCGGCTATGATTCCAAAATTCATTCTGTTATTTCTTCTTTAGTAAGGTCTATCGTTTTGTCGGCTCCTTTCTCTGTGCGGACCTTACGCAATGGATTTGCCGAGGCGGTCTGATGCGCGGTGCGGTTGCGATAAAGGTCTATGGCTTTGTAGATCGCCTGCCGCATCGAGGTCGGGTCGGCTTTGTCTTTCCATGCGAGATCATAGGCGGTGCCATGGTCAGGCGATGTGCGCACGTACGGCAGACCTCCGGTGAAATTCACACCCGTATCCCCCGCTATTGCCTTGAAAGGAGCAAGCCCCTGGTCATGATACATCGCAAGCACTCCGTCGAAGTTACGATATGCGGCAGAAGCGAAAAAGCCGTCCGAAGAATACGGACCGAACACAAGAATACCCTCCTTCTTGGCATCCTCGAGCGCCGGAATGATCTCATCTTTCTCTTCATTGCCGAGAAGACCCTCGTCGCCGCAATGCGGATTAAGGGAGAGCACTGCTATTTTGGGGCGTTCGCATGTGAAATCACTTTTAAGCACCCGCACGAAGCTGTGGATCTGATCAAGCACCCTTTTGCGGGTAATGGTCTCGGGCACTTTGGAAAGCGGGAGATGCGTGGTGACAAGCGCCACTTTCAGATAGTCATTGAAAAGAATCATCAGTGCGTGCGCGCCGTTGCCGAGACGCTGCTGAAGATATTCGGTATGCCCGGGAAAACGGAATTCCTCGCTCTGAACCGCTTTCTTTGAAATCGGAGCAGTCACAAGCACCTGGATATCCCCGTCTTCAAGGGCTGCCGTGGCAAGCTCAAGCGCCTTGACTGCCGCCATACCGGACTTTTCGGTAGGGACTCCCGGCTCCACATCGTTGTGTGTGACACCGATCTCGACAATATTCAGTTTCCCATCGCGAATATCACCCTTATTCTTTACAATATGTATCGGAAGCAGTTCGAGCTTGAACTCCCTGCGGGCTTTCTCCACAATCTGAGGACTTCCGAAGAACACAGGAGTGAAAAGTTCGGGAACTCTCTCGTCCGAGATAGCCTTGAGCGCGACCTCATATCCTATGCCGTTTATATCGCCGTGGGTAATACCCACTCTTATTGGTTTTCCCATATTTTTTCAATTAACCTCC
This sequence comes from Barnesiella sp. CU968, assembly GCF_905219685.1. Classification (NCBI taxonomy): domain Bacteria; kingdom Pseudomonadati; phylum Bacteroidota; class Bacteroidia; order Bacteroidales; family Barnesiellaceae; genus Barnesiella; species Barnesiella sp. CU968. The sequence goes on along the minus strand of NZ_CAJMXD010000003.1, from coordinate 6,634 downwards.
AAAATTACAAAAATTATACGAGATTCTGAAATCTCAGACGTTTGCAATTCGTTTTGACTTCCATACGCTTTGAAATCTATGGTTGCCAGATCTCTGTCAGGCTATTTGGCAAGCATGCCGCATGCCGCCGCGATATCCTCCCCGCGCGATGCGCGTATTGTTGCGGTGATTCCCTTGGAATTGAGATAGCTCCGGAACATCAGCATCCGGTCTTCACTGCAAGGCACCAGATCAACTCCGGGGATGGCATGAAAACGAATCAGATTCACACGGCAGTCAGCCTGACCGATAAGTCTAACAAGCATTTCCGCATGGGCGATGTCATCGTTAACATTGCGCCACATTATATATTCAAGCGAAAGACGACGCTGATGGCTGAAATCATAACCGGAAAGCAGTTTCATAACCGTTGCGATAGGGAATGCCTTTTGCGCGGGCATCATCGACTCGCGCTGGTAGGCATCGGCGGTGTGAACGCTGATCGCGACATGCACCTGCGTTTCTTCAAGCAATTCCCTGAGCTGCGGAAGTTTCCCGACAGAAGACACCGTAATGCGCTTCGGGCTCCAGGCAAGACCCCAGGGCGCGGTCAGAATCTCGATGACCTTTTTCACTTCACTGAAGTTGTCGAGCGGCTCCCCCATTCCCATAAAGACGATATTGGTCAACGGCGTCATGGGTTCGTATCCTTTCTGGGGAGCCGGAGGAATGCTCAGAACCTGGTTAATTATCTGCGAAGCCGTGAGATTTGCCTTGAATCCCATGCGACCTGTCGCACAGAAATAACAATTCATCTTGCATCCGACCTGACTCGACACACATAGAGTCGCGCGGTCCTTGTCGGGAATATACACCGACTCTATGGCGTTCCCATTTCCAACCTTGAACAGATACTTGACAGTGCCGTCCGATGATTTGTGAGCCGCAGAAGGAGCTTCACGACCTATCTCGTAATTCTCCGAAAGCCATTGCTTGTTCTTTTTAGAGATATTTGCCATCTCGTCGAAAGAAACCACTTTCTTGTCATATATCCACTCTGCGAGCTGCTTGCCGACGAACCTCGGCATTTTGCCGCGCTGCGCCACACCCTGCAACTCTTCAAGAGTCATTCCTATGAGCGTTATCTTGTTTTCCATATTTCAACATATTTTTTTTAACAGCTTCTTATTGCCGTTGCTGTCGTAACGGCTCGTAAATTAAAAAAGCCTCCTATTGTAGAAATGGAGGCTTTTTCGTGTATCGTCCTAAAGCCGAATCAATCACCGGCTTCAAACTTATAGATATTGTTCTTGACTTTATTGTCACCCTTGATCATCTCAAGAAGGTTGGGATTCACAAGCTGATAATACTGCTGTTCATACATCTGGTCGCTAAACGGGAATTTTTCGGAACCCTTGCCTGTAACCTGATATACATAAACACCATCCTCGCCTTTGGTGATGACAACTTTCTTGTCTGCCTTCGAGCCGTTGATGCGACCCATAACCGCCGGATCGGCTACACCTGCGTTGTGTCCGAAACGGAATGTAGACACATTCACAGGATCAACGCCCATTGCCTGAGCCGCGCTCTGAAGACTCTGGGTCTTCTTGCTGAATTTACCCACAAGCTTGTCGCCGGCTTTCGATGCGCGCACCTCACGGGTAAGCATCGCGTTCACATCAGGATTGGAAACGGGAACAAAGTCATCATAACTTCTTTCGACCGCCACTGCATACAATGCGGGGGTGATGGCATTCTTGGATTCGTAGATGTGGCTTACTTCGCCATCCTCGCCATCAATCATCACCCAGCGCACAACCTGACGGCTGTCGGGATAATACGAGTTCATTCCCATCATGCGGGGCACTGCGGGTGTGGACTGTGTGAAGCTGAAGTTCTGGATCGTATATCCGGCTTTCTCGGCATTCTTCACAAAATCGGCGGCAGTCTTGTTTTCAAGGAGGAATTTCTCAAGTTTCGCACGCTCGTCACCGACTGTCTTCACGCTCGGACCGAGAACAAACTCCGCAAGATCATATTCGTAAATTGTCTTGGGTGATTTCTGCTCTACGATTTTACCGATAAGCATACCCTGAGGACCGCCCTGAAGGGTAACATATCTGCCACCTGCGCTACGGAGACTGTCAAGCATTTCGTCGGCAATCGCGTTGGTTGGACCCTGCGCTGTATAAAGAGGTATCCACTGGTTGAGCTGAGGAGCCACACTGTCCGTAGAGAAACGGACTGAGACAGAGTCAGCCGGAAGTCCGGAATTCAGAGCCGTGAGCACTTTGTTTCCGAGAGCCTCGGTAGCCGCGCTTACGAGATTGACCTGAATGGAGTCTACAGCCTCTGTGCGTTTGCCTACACGTACAACCGTGAAACCCTGAACGGTCTCGGAAATAAGTTTCACACTGTCTTTGGGTGCATTCATCACGAACTCCTTGACAGCTCCTGAAGGGAGATCTGCGGCACGCACTGCGTGATGGCTCATGCTCACGCCCTCTTTCTTGGTGGCTTTGCTGAGCTGACCCGCGCTGTCGCGAAGTTCCTTGATTGTATTCTGGGCAAGCTGACGCGCTGCCGCGCGGTCTGCCGATGAAGCAGAGATGCTTACGCTGATAAAGCTTACGTCTTTTGTCTCTTCGTCAACTCTGAAAAGACCTTTCTTCTCGGAATATGCCTTCTTGAGCTCGTCGGAGCTTACAGGATATTCTTTGGCATCGAGCGAACCGTAAGGAAGATAAGCCACATCAACAGCCGTAGTGGTTATATAGTCGTTATAAAGAGCTTTCTTGTCAAGGTCGTTTGCCTTTACTGTTCCGGCAAGGACTCTCTGATATACGCTCCCTTTTATTGTTTCCTGCATCTCTTTTTCAGCATTGAGCCAAAGACGCTGGAACGGCTCCATCTGAGCGTCGGTCATACCGTTACGTTTAGGATTGAAGATAACCTCATATGCCTGCTGCGGAGTCTGAACACTCAGTCCGGAGGCATTAAGCTGGCGCACTATATCCATCACTCTCTGGTTCTGCGGGTTCTCTATCATGTAATAACGCAGAAGATTGCCGGTGGTGCGTATACCTGCCTTGTCGGCGGCGGATATCACGATATCCTCCTGCATGAGCTGGTCAAGTGCCATCTGGGCAAGAACCTGTGTGTCGAAATTTGCAAACTGAGCCGGATTCTGACGGCGTGCTTCCTCAAGCTGGTTGTTGAGTTCTTCGCGTTTGCGCTGATAGTCATGGAAGTCAATTTTGGTGCTTCCGACTTTTGCGATTGTGGTGCGCTCCCCGAAAATGTTCTGACTGTTGGTCAGTGCGTCACCGATGATGAAGGCGAGAAGAGCCACTCCGATCACTACGATGAGAAACACTGATTTGCTTCTGATTTTCTCTAATGTTGCCATTCTTTATATAGCTGTTTTAATTAATTTCCTTATTCGTCAATGGTAATGCCGATTAAGACGTTTATTTCCCCGATCAGGTCAAAAACGCATAATTTTCGGCTAATAAACGTGCAAAGATAATATTTTTGACAATAATCGGCAAATTTCAACACCATAATTGTCAAAAAAATAAGGAATCGGTTTCTATATGCGAAACCGATTCCCCGATATGTTTCTGACATGATGTCGTTTTTACGAAATGCCGAAGGCTTNGCGTATGTCATCTACCGCATCAAGTTTCTCCCAGGTGAAAAGCTCTACCTCTTTCACTATTTTCTCATTCTCATAGCGCGATTTGAACTCTTTCCTGACTGTGCGGGGCTTGCGACCCATGTGACCGTATGAGGCTGTTTCGCGATAGATCGGATTACGCAGTTTCAACCGCTCCTCTATCGCTTTGGGANGCATGTCGAAAAGCGCCGTAACCTTGTCGGCGATTTCGGAATCTGTCATTGCCACTTTCGACGTGCCGTAGGTATTCACGAACACGCTCACAGGCTGAGCCTTGCCTATGGCATATGCAACCTGAACAAGAACTTCATCAGCCACACCCGCCGCCACAAGATTCTTGGCGATATGACGGCAGGCATAAGCCGCCGAGCGGTCGACTTTCGACGGGTCTTTGCCAGAGAAGGCTCCTCCGCCATGCGCACCCCTGCCGCCGTAGGTGTCTACGATTATCTTGCGGCCTGTAAGACCGGTGTCGGCATGTGGACCTCCGAGAACGAACTTTCCGGTGGGATTCACATGCAGAATCAAATTGTCGTCAAAAAGATTCCGGATTGCGGCCGGCAGCTTGGACTTGACACGCGGAAGAAGAACGTCTTTCACATCATTATAAATCTGTTCGAGCATCTTTTTGTCTGCCACGGCACGAGCCTCGGCGGTGTCTTCAAGAGGCTCGATAAAGTCGTCATGCTGGGTGGAAACGACAATTGTGTGTATTCTCACCGGTCTGTGGTTTTCATCATATTCAACAGTTACCTGACTCTTGGAATCAGGACGGAGATATGTGGTGAGCTTACCTTTGCGGTAATAATTCATGGTGTCNCCCTCGCGACGGATGTCAGCAAGCTCGCGAAGCAGAAGATGCGACAGGTCAAGTGTCAGCGGCATGTAGTCTTCAGTCTCGTCTACGGCATAGCCGAACATCATGCCTTGGTCACCGGCGCCNTGAAGGTCTTCGGCATCCATGTCCTCGCCACTGCGGCTGACGCCGCGGTCGATATCCTCGCTCTGCTCGTGAATGGTACTGAGAATTCCGCATGCATCTCCGTCAAAACGGTATGCGCCACGGTTGTAACCTATCTCATTGATCAAACCGCGAATAGAGTTCTGTATGTCTACGTAAGCCTGAGAGCTAACCTCTCCGGCAACAACCACCTGTCCGGTAGTGCAAAGCGTTTCGATTGCGACATGACTTTCCGGATCACGCGCAAGAAATTCATCAAGCAGAGTATCACTTATCTGGTCAGCCACCTTATCGGGATGACCTTCGGAAACGGATTCCGATGTAAATAAATAATTCATATGTAATTTTAGGTTTTCGGTTGTCGGTTGTCAGCCGTGTAGTTTTAACAAAAAGAGTAACCGCTGTCGCGATCACTCTTTATAATGCAAATTATGTCGTCATTGTTGAACATGACTCCAGGAAGAGCCATACCTAAAGATGCGATTTTAGCATTTTTTTGAGTGGTTGCAAGCAGCCAAATTTCTCCACTTCCGTCTCCTGACCTTCTTACTTCTAAATTATAATAAGAAAGACCAGTCCGCAGAATTGCAATGCAAATTTAATATATTTTCATGACAACAGCAACTTTAAAAGACAAATAAGCGTTAAAATTCTATAATTAAAATTTTATGATATGATCAAAATGATGCTACTTGCCGGTGCCGGCGGATTCGTGGGCACATGCGGACGGTTCCTGATCGGGAAATGGAGTTCCGCCATGTTTCATGGGGCATTCCCTATGGGAACATTTCTTGTAAACATTATTGGCTGCTTCGTTATCGGACTCCTCTTCGGACTATTGGAGAAAGCACATGTCATGACACCGGGAGAAAATGTCATGCTGATCACCGGTTTCTGCGGAGGTTTCACGACATTCTCATCTTTCGCCGACGACATGTGGGTTCTCGGTAGCAAAGGAGACTGAACCACGTTCATCCTATATCTGGTGCTTTCTGTTGTAATCGGCATCCTCCTCGTATGGGCAGGACGCGCAATCATCAGATAAAATCATCAAAAACACAATTACGGGCTGCCTGCCGCGCCATTCCCGACGCAACAGGCAGCCCATAAAACTTTATCTTTATTAATACAAGAATCAAACTACATGTAAAAATCCACATGTAAGAGCCATAACTTTCATTCAATATATATTTTAATGACTTTCATCACATCTTTTCCGGAAGCTTTTGCAACATAAATTCCTGAAACAAGATTCCCGACATTCAACGACCCGTTTGGGGTGCGAAGTATTTCCCTGCCCTGCATGTCATATATTGCAATAATGTCTGAGTCATCTGCAATCAAAGTATCACCTTTAAAGAAGAGCTGCATATCACCTTGTTCCTCAAGTTCCCTTACATCCGACAATGTTTTTTCTGTTACCTTATCAGACGTTGCAAGCAGATAGTAGTCCCTGCCTCCTTCAAATACGAAATCCGGTAATTGCGAGCCATTGTTCCAGTTATTCAAAATAAGATTATAACTTCCTTCTGACCGGTTATGACCAAATACTTTATATTTCGTTCCGTCAATCACAACCTCGTCAATCGGTGCCTGTCCGGGCCAGCCGCCCCAGAACTCGTCGGTTGTCAACGCTCCATAAGCATATGCGCCCATAGATGCATAACCCGTCTTGTCATCCACATATATGTGCCAGTCATAAACAGGCACAGGTGGCAGTTGTCCTTCTATTTCAACATTATCAATAGCAAGTGCCGGAGCTGCGGCGAAATTATTACCGGAAGCCACAGCTATCTGCCACATCAGGTAAAGCTCCGCACCGGGAATCAGTTCCGCCGATAAAAAACCGGTTTTTGAAACTGTCTCTCCGGGAACCACCTCGAATCCGGCTGTGACATCATCGGCATCGAAATGATGATTAAGGTTTTCATCCGAATTTTCAACCCAATTTACACCATCATTGGAATAAAAAAGAGTCACATCAAAACCTGCCGGATTAGAACCTTTACGAG
>NZ_CAJMXD010000002.1:0-26783 GCF_905219685.1 Barnesiella sp. CU968 | reverse complement strand
GCGCCTGACAGACATGTTCTCGGTTATTGAATTCATTTTGTCGAGAAGCACGACTCCGACATTGCTTTCCTCAAGGTTGAGAGCAACGCCCTTCGCTCCGTTCTCGAACTCCACGAGCTCATTACTTCTCACATTCTCAAGTCCGTAGACATGCGCCACGCCGTCGCCGACACTCAGCACTGTGCCTACCTCTTCAAACTTGACTTTTGAATTGATGTTTTCAAGCTCTTGTTTTAAAACATCTGATATTTCGCTGGGATTGAGCATCTTATTAATTGCTTCTTAAGAGATTTTGACGTAATTGTGCAAGCTCGCCACTCACTGAGGCATCCATTCTTGTCGAATCCACATCTATCACGAAACCACCGATAAGATCGGGATTCACACGCGTAGAATATTCGAACTTCGTATCCTTGAATGATTTCTCCACTACCGCTCGCAATTTCTCCATTTCCTCTTCCGGAAGGGAGGAGGCTGTGGTGATCAACACCTGAGAGATATTGTTCTCCTTGCGGTAGATATCGCGGTATGCGAGCGCCATAAGATAGGCAAACTCCTCTCTTTTGTGGTCGAGGATAAGCTTCACAAACCGACGGTAGTCATCTCCGGGCTCCTTGCCCGCCGCCGACAATAGCACCTTCTCTTTGTCGGTCGAATCCACATAAGGATTAGACAGCACTTTTTCCAGCTCTGGATTTGACTGAAAAGATTCCACAACACGCTTCATCTCTTCATATACTTCGCTGGCTTTATTGCTTTCCATGGCAAACTTATACAATGCCTTGGCATAGCGGTGAGGTATGAGTCCGGAAACCATCTACTTTCAGTTTTTCTCTATTTCGTCCAATAATTTGTTGACAAGTTCTGTCTGTGCCTTATCGCTCTTCATCTGGTTCCTTACCATCTTCTCAGCGATATCTATCGAGAATCTGCCAACCTCGTTTCTAAATTGCAGCTCGGCTTCTTTGCGTGCCTGCTCGATTGCGGCTTTTGCAGCGTCCATCTCTTTCCGTGCGGCATCGGCGGCTTCATTCTTTGCCTGCTCGATGATCTCGGTCTTCATGCGCGCTGCATCGCGCAACATCTCCGCCTGACGCGCCTGAGCCTCGACAACATATTTCTTTGCCTCTTCGCGGGCGTTGTCAAGCTGCTCTTTGGCTTGCTTCGCGTCTTCCACGCCCTGGTCGATGGTGGCGGCACGTGAATCCATCATCTTGATGATTACTGGCCAACCCCATTTTGCCAACACAAGGAAAAGCAGGATGAACGCAATGAACATCCAGAATACCAAGCCAAAATCGGGCGTGAATAATTCCATTAGTGCCTATTTATTTAATGAACAATGCCAAAGCTGATACGATAACCGCGAATAGCGCAACACCCTCGATAAGAGCCGCGATTACGATCATATTGCTTCGGATATCACCTGCAGCCTCCGGCTGACGTGCAATAGCCTCCATTGCGGAAGAACCGATCTTACCGATACCGATACCGGCTGCGATTGCTGCCAATGCTGCGCCAAGAGCTGCGCCGAGTCCTGCGATAGGCTGCAGGGAAAGTTCTGCTAAAATAGTTGATAACATAATTCAGATTTTTTAAATTGTTATTTAATTAATTATATATTCAATTTTATTGTTTCGTATCTTTCAGGCATCAACCTCTTTTGCAAGATCAGCCAATGCCTTTTTCTCTTCAGCTATTTCCTGACGGTCACGATGCTCTTTCTGAGGATAAGCCTCATCCCCCTCGGCATTGTGTTCATGCTCCTTTACCACTGCCATAGATATGAACAGCACTGACAGCAATGTAAACACATAAGCCTGAATGAAACTTACGAGCACATCAAGAAGAAGCATGAAAATCGAGAACAAAACTGAAATTACAGTCGCGCCGCCTGCAACACCCGCGCCAAAAGCCGCAAAGATAAATATCAGCAAGGTAAGCGTTATGACTATAATGTGACCACCCATCATATTGGCGAAGAGACGGACACAGAGCGCAGCCGGCTTGGTGAAAATGCCAAACACCTCTATCATCTGCATGATGGGAAGAGGAAACTTCAGGAACAATGGAACATCAGGCCAGAAAATCTCTTTCCAATAATGCTTCGTTCCAAAAATATTGGTTACGACGAACGTCATGAACGCAAGAACAAGCGTCACAGCAATGTTGCCAGTAAGGTTGGCTCCTCCAGGAAAAATCACAATAAGACCAACAAGATTCATCGTAAGGATGAAAAAGAAACAGGTCAGAAGATACGGCGCGAACCTTTTTGTGCTTTCACCAAGTGTGCTTTTGATCGTGTCATAATATACGAACGAGACAAGCATCTCGAAAAAACCCATACCTTTTCGCGGAGCTCTGAGTCCTTTGCGCCTGTAGTAACGCACAAGCCCCATGACCATTGCCGTCACAAGAATCGTCGCTATGAAAAGAGCCGCTACATTCTTGGTAATGGATATATCAAGAGGACGATACTCCCGATAACCGTTTCCGTCAGGGATCAGCTCAACTACCTTGTCTTTGTGATCACCCTCCTTTGCAAGCGTAAAGCGGTATTCTTTCCCATCTTTCTTGATGATTTTGACAACCGGAACAAGATGCTTGGTCACTTTGCCTGTCTCCTTGTTCTCGGTAACCTCTATTTCAGTCAGATCATCGGAAGAGAAACAGAACCATTTGCCATCCTCAGACTTTACAATTACAGGAAGGGGTATACGATAGACATGCGCAAAGGGGACTTCCCAGCCATATCCGTCGCCAAGATGCTCAAAGATAATTTCCTTGACATCAAGCTCGCCCCCATCGTCATGACCTGACGCTGACATGGCAAACGGGAAAGCCGCAACCAAGGCAAGCAGAAGCGCAAGTGTGGATATTCGTTTCGACATACCCTCTTTTATTGAAATTAATAGACGCATACAGAAACCACATTATTATTGACATCGGCGATACCACCCTCTATGCCCAGCGACTTTTCGTTCCCGTCGGGAGTCGTATACTTTACATTTCCCTTGACGAGCACGGAAATCAGGGGAGCATGGTTCTTTAAAACCGTGAAAGATCCCATCATTCCCGGCAATGTAACCGAGACTGCATCTCCCTTGAACGTTACTTCATGAGCTGATATGATTTCGAGTGTCATCTATTCTTTGTTTATATTATTGTTAATACAGGAAGCGAGGAGTCTGTTATTTTACATCCTCCATCATCTTCTTACCTTTGGCGATCGCCTCATCGATTGTGCCGACATTGAGGAATGCCTGCTCCGGAAGATTGTCAAGCTCTCCGGAAAGAATCATCTTGAAACCGCGGATAGTCTCTGACAACGGAACCATCACACCCGGAAGTCCGGTGAACTGCTCCGCAACGAAGAAGGGCTGTGAGAGGAAACGCTGCGCACGACGGGCACGGGCGACTACAAGCTTGTCTTCATCGCTAAGCTCGTCAACACCGAGAATAGCGATAATATCCTGAAGCTCGTTGTATTTCTGCAGAAGCTGTTTTACAGCCTGAGCCACATTATAATGCTCTTCGCCGATGATATTCGGGTCGAGGATACGCGATGTGGAGTCAAGCGGGTCCACAGCTGGATAGATACCAAGCTCCGCAATCTTACGGTTCAACACGGTTGTCGCGTCAAGGAAGCTGAACGTTGTGGCAGGAGCCGGGTCTGTCAAGTCATCGGCAGGCACATAAATCGCCTGTACTGAAGTGATGCTGCCCTGTTTTGTTGAGGTGATTCGTTCCTGCAGAGCACCCATCTCAGAAGAAAGAGTCGGCTGGTAACCTACAGCAGATGGCATACGTCCGAGAAGCGCCGACACCTCGGAACCAGCCTGTGTGAAACGGAAAATGTTGTCGATAAAGAGAAGCACCTCTTTGCCTCCACCATCATTGTCGCGGAATTGCTCCGCAACTGTCAGACCAGACAGTGCGACACGCAGACGCGCACCCGGAGGTTCGTTCATCTGTCCGAACACCAAAGTACACTGGGAATCTTTCAATGCGTTTTCATCTACATCCTTGAGATTCCACTCCCCTTTCTCCATTCCTTCCTCAAACTTCTTGCCATATTTGATGACACCGCTCTCGATCATCTCACGGAGAAGATCGTTACCTTCACGCGTACGCTCTCCCACACCTGTGAAGACCGAGAAACCGTCATGACCCTTTGCAATATTGTTGATGAGCTCCTGGATAAGCACAGTCTTGCCTACGCCGGCACCACCGAACAAACCGATCTTACCACCCTTCGAGTAAGGCTCAAGAAGGTCAATCACCTTGATACCGGTGAAGAGAATCTCCTGCGAGATGGCAAGATCGTCAAATGCCGGTGCTGGCTGATGTATAGGACGCAGGTTATCGCGGTTCAAATCTCCGAGCATGTCGATGGAGTCTCCGATCACATTCAGAAGACGCCCCTTGACCTGATTACCTGTGGGCACGGCTATCGGACGATCAAGGTTAAGGACCTTGACACCGCGGCGCACGCCATCCGTACTCTCCATGGCGACACATCTTACGATGTTTTCACCGATATGCTGCTCAACCTCGAGAATAAGTTCCTCGCCATTGTCGCGCTCCACCTTCAAGGCGGTATAAATCGGAGGAATGTTTTCTTTTCCACCCTCGAACGAGACGTCTATCACAGGTCCGATAACCTGGGTCACTGTGCCGTAATTTGCGCTCATATAATTTTCTTGTTGATTATTCGGACAATCGATAAAGCATCGACCTATCGACTGCCGGTTTTCTTATTTCTTTAATTCAAATTAAAAATGCCACCCTAATGCTACAAACACCGCCATGAGGATAAGGTTCACAAGCGAGAACGGCATCAGGTATTTCCACTCGAATGCGAGCATCTGGTCGATTCGCACGCGGGGGAACGTCCATTTGAACCAGATTATGACAAACGAGATGAAGAATGCCTTGGCAAGGAACCATACCACTGAAGGAATGAAATCCATGACATGGTTGAATGCTTCCCAGCCCGGAATATGCAACGGCATCCAGCCGCCAAGGAACATCAGTGTAGCTATTCCGGAAACGATGAAGAGGTTGAGATACTCTGCAAGGTAGAAGAAACCGAAATGTATACCTGAATATTCGGTATGATAACCTGCTGTAAGCTCATGCTCCGCCTCAGGAAGGTCGAACGGCCCGCGGTTGGTCTCGGCAGTCGCCGCTATAACATAGATGATAAACGCTATTAATGCAGGAATATGACCCCTGAAAAGGAACCAGGCGCTTTCCTGCTCTGCGACAAGCTCGGATATATTCATAGTGCCGGCAAACACGCAGATTGTCATCAGAGAGATTCCGAGAGAAAGCTCATAACTGATCATCTGTGCGCCGCTTCGCATTGCTCCGATGAGTGTATACTTGTTATTGGATGCCCAGCCGGCAAGCAGAATGCCAAGCACACCGACTGAAGAAACTGCAAGTATAAAGAATATACCGATGTTCCAGTCAATTATCTGAAGACCGTTACCCCACGGAAGACATGCGAGCATAGTAACCGACGATGTGATTACAATGTAAGGAGCCAGCTTGAATAGAAAGCGGTCTGTGCCTTTAAGACAGATGAGCTCTTTGATAAGAATCTTGAACATATCGGCGAATACCTGAAGAAGACCCCATTTACCCACACGCATAGGTCCGAGACGACACTGGAACCAGGCACAAAGCTTACGCTCGTAAAGAATATAGAAGAGTGCCAGCACCGTGTAGGTGGCAAGCACAAGAACTGCTATGATCACACATTCGATCAATACAGCCGCCCAGTCCGGCATACCGGTGCCGAGCAAAAGGCTGTTGAATGCAGATGTCCATTTTCCGAAATCAAACATATTGATTATTCTCTTATTGGATTATACGCTTATTGTATTGTCAATTATTATCACTGTATTGCTTGACGCAGACATCTGCCTTAACGGTCGATATCGGGAATCACAAAGTCGAGAGCCGCACCGATTGTGATAAGGTCGGCAATCATATATCCCGAACATGTCAGATCCATCACACCGACAAGGTTGAAACACGGGCTCTGGAAATGCACGCGATAAGGGGTCTTCTCACCGGTTGACTCGATGTATACACCAAATGTTCCACGGCTTGCCTCGACCTGCTGATACCAGCGTCCGGCGGGAAGCTTGACAATCTTCGGAACCTGAGCGCGGATTTCACCCTCGGGAATACGGTCAACAAGCTGTTCGAGTATGCGGCAACTTTGCTCTATCTCTTTCATACGCACCATATAACGCGAGTATGAATCACATCCGTCAAGAAGGATTTCGTCAAATTCAACCTCGCTGTATGCTGCATAAGGATGTTTCTTGCGGCAATCGCAACTCCAGTTGGAGCCACGTCCGCTCGGACCGGTTATCGCATAATTCACGGCATCCTCTTTGCTGAGCATACCCACGCCTTTAAGACGGTTCTTTGCAATAAGATTACCGGAGAAAACCTTGTGATATTCCTTGAGACGCTCCGGCATGATTTCAATCAGATGTTTAACATCTTTCACAAAATCGGGATGGAGGTCAGCTATCACACCGCCGATGACATTATAATTCATCGACATGCGCGCGCCACATGTCTTCTCAAATATATCAAGCACCATCTCGCGCTCGCGGAATCCATAGAAGAATGCCGTAGTAGCGCCAAGGTCCATTGCCGTACATCCGAACGATAGAAGATGGGAGCTTATACGCATCAGCTCATCCATCATTGTCCGGATAACCTGCGCGCGCTTCGGTATCTCAAGACCGAGAGCCTTCTCTATACACATGCAGAGACAATGTCTGTTCTGATGTGCAGACATATAGTCCATACGGTCTGTGAAATGAAGAATCTGCGGGTAAGTCATTCCCTCGGTCAGCTTCTCTATACCGCGATGAATATAACCGGACACCACATCAACCTTCTTTACAATCTCACCGTCAAGAGAGGCGCGGAAACGCATCACTCCGTGAGTCGACGGATGCTGCGGACCGATGTTCACCACATACTCATCCTTCTCGAACACCTTGCGGGGTTCCTCCACGATCTTGCCTTCGGCATTCTCCACAAAAACACGCGAATCGTCTTCATTAACCTCATCTTCAAGACGGATGGGATTCAATTCGGGATTCGCGTCATAGTCTTTGCGCAACGGATGTCCAACCCAGTCATTGCGCAGGAAGAACCGACGCATATCGGGATGGTTCACAAATTTGATACCGAACATATCGTAAACCTCACGTTCCTGGAAATTGGCAACTTTCCAGAGGTCACTGACACTGTGAATATATGCGTCATCACGGCTCTCCGCCTCTACCTTAACAGCCAGCATACCCCAGTTGCGGGAGGTAGACGTAAAATAATAAACGACTCCGATTGTTTCTTTCCAATCCATACCGACTACGGCTGAAAGAACATCGAAATCAAGATCTTTATTTTCCTTGAGGCTTTTCGCCAACGGATACCATTTCTTTTCGGGAACACTTACCAGAAGGCACTCCCCCTCTTCAAAGGTTGCTTCAGGACAAATCTTACCGATAATCTCTTTTATATCGCTCATGGTCAAAGTCTATTCGTATCGATATTTAGTTAACCGATTTCACCCCTCTCCTCAGGATGCTCGGCGAAAAACTCCTCTATTTTCTCTTTGCGGTTGGCTCCTCCGAAGAACTTCTGCACCTTTATCTTACGCTGAAGCTGCATCAGCCCGTAGAACATCGCTTCCGGGCGCGGAGGGCATCCGGGAATATACACATCAACCGGAAGAATCTGATCCACACCCGGAACCACGCAATATGAATTCTTGAAAGGACCTCCCGACACGGCACATCCGCCGCAGGCAATAACATATTTCGGCTCTGCAAGCTGCTCGTAGAGACGACGCATGACCGGAGCCATACGATGAACAATCGTGCCCTGCACCATTACATAATCCGCCTGACGCGGAGAGTTGCGGGCAACCTCGAATCCGAAACGCGCCATATCATAACGTGCCGCGCCAAGACTCATGAATTCTATTGCGCAGCAGCTTGTTCCGAAACAAAGCGGCCAAAGTGAATTGGAGATACCCCAGTTGATGAGTTCATCCATTTTACCGACCACCACATTGGCACCGGTTGCGTTGAGTTCGTCTACAAGTTTGTCGATATACTCGTTGTCCTTGAAGTCCTCACGCTTCATGCTTTTAATCTTGTCTATTCCCATTTCAAAGCTCCTTTCTTCCAGGCATAGGCCAGACCCATAATCAGCACAAACATGAAAATTGCAATGCAGAGGAGTCCCTGAACTCCAAGACCACGCATCACTACCGACCACGGCCACAGGAACACGGTCTCGACATCAAAGATTAAGAACAGGATTGCAAAAATGTAATATCCCGCCTTGAATTGAATCATGGATTCGCCTCTTGTGGGGATACCACACTCATAAGGTTCTGATTTTCTTACTGAAAAAGATCTCGGAGAAATCAGTTTGGCGATAAGGAGCGCTGCAAAAACGAGTCCGATACCCGTTAGAACCGCCGTTACCGACAGCGCGCCATTGCCTATCTCCAGCAATAGATTCATATCTGCTTATTGTTTAATGTTTTAATCTAAAATCCGGTTTACCTCTTCATGGCTCACCCTTTTGAGGGAGCCGAACTTATCGGCAAAGATACGAATTTTTAATCAATCGGGCAAACCGTTTTGCGCAATTCCTTAAAATTTGTGAAATTTTCACACTCGGGCAATAAAAAAATGCGTCTCCGCATGGAAACGCATCTTTTTGTAAACATTTACTATGTTTTTTTAAAGCTTAATCCTCGTTGGAAGCGACTTTAAGAATATAGCTTCCGCTAAAATGCCCGCTGTAGGAACCGGCTACATTGTAACGCATGGTGGCAGTGGTCAGATCACCGGTCATGTCGCATTGGAAGCTGTCGAATGTGTATTTTGAATTCGGTGTGGCAACGCCACCTTCGTATACACTGGGAACAACATTTGAGCCGCTTACGTAAATGCCGGAACTGCTGAAACCAAGGTCAAGATTGCTGAGCACTATATTGCTGATTGTCTGGGGCATTTCCTCTGCAAGCTTCACATCATAAAGAATCACGGTCGCTTTCTTTTCTTTTAGATTCATCACAATGCGATATTGCACATCTTTATTGGTGAAGGTCTTCAGTGAGCCGTCCGACGCCGGATAGGATGTTGTGGTGGTGCCTCGGAATGTCATGTCGGGCCAGAATGTACGAACCAGATAATTCTGTCCCAAGTTGAAATTCATTACAGCATAACGCAGGTAAGTGGGATATGAGAACTCAGGAAGACCCTGGATTTCCTTAGGGAAATACGCAAGCTGCGTAAGATCGCACTTGAAGTTTATCAGATCTTCTTTGTTAGATGCAGTTCCTGCCTTCATCGATTCCATTTTAATCACTTCACGGTAACTTTCCTCGAATGTATATGTACCGATAGCGCAAGTGAGGTTATTGGTAACGAATGTGACTTTATTGTCTGTTGACAG
This sequence comes from Barnesiella sp. CU968, assembly GCF_905219685.1. NCBI lineage: Bacteria > Pseudomonadati > Bacteroidota > Bacteroidia > Bacteroidales > Barnesiellaceae > Barnesiella > Barnesiella sp. CU968. The sequence continues at coordinate 17,270 of NZ_CAJMXD010000002.1, read as the reverse complement.
AGGCAGCTCTCCCCCTACAGTAGCTGTTCCAGTCATCATGTCTAAGTTGAACTTATACAAAGTCCCGGCAACAACGGGGTCTCCGCCATCGACAAGATTTGTAATCATACTATAGGTTGTCACTGGAATGGACATTGTTGAAACGCTGTTGTTGTCACTGCATGATGCGAGCGAGACCAATGCGGCACCAGCCGCTGCAAAGATTAATTTTTTCATTCTTATTTTCACTTAATTACTATTCAGTATTATATTGTTTGTGTTTATTCGGATTCGCGCAATTATCATAATAACGCCATATGGTAAAGCTTATTATGTCAGTTAATGTTAAATCTGAGTGTCGCGCCTATCTGCCACGGTTTACCGCGTTGCACGAATTCGTTGCCCATAGACATGAAATAAAACGTATGATATCGGGTTCCGGTAAGGTTCTTGCCCCACAACTGGATTCCGATATTTTTAAATTCCGCCGAAACTGATGCTCCGAGCTGAACATAAAAATCCTGCCATCTGGTATTGTCCTCATTCCAGTAGATTTTTCCGGTACCCTTCATATTCACGTCAAAAGTCCAGTGTTCTATTACACCTGTTCTCGGACTGCATGTAAATACAGACTGTAGAAAAAGTGTGTTGCGTGGCACGTATGGAATCACCTTACCTCTATAGTCATGAAGTCCGTCGTTAAATTCACGGAACCTCGCGTCCGTATATCCGTATGCGGCGTTAAGCAGCAGACCGTCAACCGGAATATATTTGACAGAAATCTCTCCTCCCGCACTCCTTGTCTTTCCTGCATTGGTCATAATCCTGCCTGTTGTCGTACCCTCAGGAAACATGGTGAGCTGCTGGTCGCGGCAATCTATATAAAACAGTGACATTTCAGCCTGCACTTTACCCTCTGCAAACGAAAGGTGCGTGCCGATCTCGTAATTCCAGCTGTATTCGGGTTTATAACCCACAACCGAATTAACATCATATTGCTTCCCGATTCCCATGATATGCATGAGTCTCTGTTGAAGGACCTCACTGAACATCTGGGTATTGAAACCGCCGGACTTGTATCCCTTGGTAACTGTGGCATAGACATTTCCAAGATCCGACGGAAGATCATAAAGCACACTGGCTTTTGGCATCCATGTAAAATAGCGTCTGTGAAAATCTCCCGTGTCATCTATTTTTATGTCTACATGGTCATAACTGTGAAACACTCCTGACGGCTGACGCGAAAGTATCTGATAGCCGGTGTCGCAATGACTGTAATACTTAAGTTTTGCCTGCTCATAATCCAGCCGGACTCCTCCCGCAAAATGCCATCTGCCTGCATCGTATTTGGATTCATGATAAAGTGCGATCCCGAAAGTGGGAATAGTGAAATCACTGTTAAGAGGAAACTCCCGTGAATCCCACACTATCGGATAATCAGGATTCGCATTGTTGCGATGGGTTTCTATAAGCGATTTTATACCGGTATCCTTGAATGTTACAGGAGCGTTCATGTCAAGATGTTTGAAAAAACCGAAGAAACCTGCGAGCCATTTATATTTTCCTTCGTTCCTTGTTCCTTTGACTACCACATCCTCTGTCAATGCTGTCTCTCTCTGTTTCTGCGTGAGAGTGAAATAAGAGAGAGGGAGAAAATCCTGATCAAGTGTCATATTGTCGTCAATATGCTGCAGCGTTGTAATTGACACAAGACTCCATCCATCACCGCGATATGTCAGGCTGAGACCGTCATTCACCGTAAAACGGCGATAAAAACAAGTGTCGTTATAATTGATCTCTCCGGTTTCGATATATTCATAAGGATAACCTCCCTGCCTCAGCAATGACCCGGCGAGCACATTCTGAAGATACACCCTGTCTGATATACGCCAGTTAGTTTTCCATCTTACTCCTCCAGCAAGTTCGCGGTCAAGTAGTTTTCCATCGTTTTTGTTGCGGAAGAATCCGCCGAGATATGAGAAATTGCCGCTTACGGATGTAGCAAAACCGGGAGTGAACTTATGATACCACCCTACTGAAGCCCGGTAGTCGTTACCTCTTCCGCCTTCCGCCATTATCCGCCATCCCTGCCATCTCATCGGCGACAATGTCTGGACATTTATAAGTCCTCCCATGGTATTTCTTCCATAGAGCGTCGATTGCGGTCCGCGGAGCATCTCTACCGACTCAATGTCGGCGATGTCAAAATCGTAAGCGTTTTTATTCAGATAAGGAACATTGTCAACATTGAGACCCACTGCCGGATGATCCATTCTCGCTCCGAGCCCCCTGACATAAATAGAGGATGTTATCCTTGATCCGTAATCCGGAATATAAAGATTGGGAACGACATCGGAAATCCCTTTCAGCGAGACTGTATTCAATTCTTCAAGCGCGGCTCTGCCAATCACTGTCGCTGACACTGCATCCTCTCTTATGCGTGCATCCTGTTTCAGTGCCACAACATTAAGTTCCGAGAGTTGCAAACCCGCTGAATCCGGCTGCAAAGGCACCGCAGACTGCCCGACTGCCGTAATCGCAGCCGAGAACAAGACATATATAATAGGTAACTTCGCGGAAATCGCCATATATTGGGAAATTTGCCGCAAAGTTACCGAATATTACGCTTTATTCAAATCCCCATTTTTGAGGATATTCTCTAACACTTGCCTCGCCATCAGTGTATGGCGCGTCTTTTAAGAAACTACGAAGGAACAGAATCGATATCTGTAAGTTTTTTGCCGTATCTTGAAGATGATCCGTATTCGTAAGCACGGTGAGGCTCGCGGGCACCATACCAGAAACAGAATGGTTTCTCAGGATCTCTCTGAGCCATAAACTCATCGAAATTAGCAGAATAGTCTATGGGGGAAATTGAAGTCGTAGGTGGAATAAAAAATTTATTAAAAAAATCTGCCCCAAAGTTAACAAAACTTTTCTTACGAAAGCAAGCCTTTCGATTTATTTTCATCACGAAACAGCCTCACAGACTCTATAAAACCGCTACGGCTTGTCTCCCGACAAGCCGCAGCTAAACCTTAAAAAATCTAATCCTATGAAAAAACTTCATCAAACATATTGCCTTTACAATATTTTGATGTCGCAAAACTAACATATATTTTTCATTTCACCAAATTTTGTGCAAACGATTTAATAGCTTGTTTAAAAATTAAAGGGAATCCGGGGTCGTGGACCTGGAGCAGGGCTCTTCTTGAAGAGAGGGAGCATAGCGGTCTATGTGACTGCGCCGCGGATGGATTTTATCCGGAAGTGAGCCACCACAAATTTCACGTTTATTTTTAAACAATCTCTAACATTATTCTGATTTTCCACAAAATTAGCTGTGGTTTTGGAACGAAATCCAAATTTTCAGCTAATTTTGTGGATTGTTATATACTCTAATATGAAAGCTGCATTTTCTATATTGACCGCATGTCTCATTATGGCATCCTCACAGGCGATCGGGGGTAATGCCGTGGTTATGAGAAAAGGCGAACTCACTGAACATAACTATAATGAAGATTACAACAGTATGGTCTATTCCCGCACTGCATATGGATGCTCGGAAGACGGCAAGACCCTATACATGATTGTGATTGATAAATCTACGGATCCTGTGTATGGTAAGTCGGCAGGATGCCCGACATCGGTAATGTGTGAGATCGCCAAACATTTCGGATGCTGGAACATGTCGAATTTCGATGCCGGAGGTTCTGCTGAAATGATGATTGACTATGAGATTGTAAACAAGACCGCGGAAGCGACTCCGCGTCCCGTGGCAAACGGATGGATGGTTTTCTCTATAGCCCCGGAAGGAGACACCCGGCTTGCGTCATTGGAATTTGACCATCCTCAGATCAACCTTCAAGCCGGAGAGGCTTTTACACCCGTTATCCTCGGATACAACATATATGGAGAACTTATAAACAAGAATATCACGGATTTCACAATGTCATGCCCACCAGAAATAGGATCATGCAACGGCAAGGTTTTCACAGCCGGAAAAATTCCTGCGTCAGCACTGTTAACCGTATCGGTAGGAAACCTGTCTGTTAGCAAAACCGTATCGGTGGCAGGAGGGTCGGGCATCAATGGAGTTCTTGTTGACAAACAGCCTGCTCATGTAGAATATTACAACATATCAGGAGTGAAATGCAGAAAACCTGACACTCCCGGTATATATATCCGGCATGAAGGCAACAAAACCGATAAAATTATCGTAAACTAATCAACAATATTTAATCAATCATGAAAAAGTTACTTCTGCTGCTCGCCATAGCAGCCTTCTGTATGCCGACATGGAGTGCAGACACTAAAAACCTTAAGTATGTTGACGGAACAACGTTGACGATTATCAACAAACCGCAACACGATGGCAACCGCCTGCGCAGGATCAATACCGACAAATATCCTGATCTGACTTCGCGAGTGCGGCATTATCTGAACATGCCGACAGGAATGGCACTGCGTTTCCGCACCAACAGTCCGGTCATACGCGCCAAGTGGACAACTCTCGACACACTGAGGCATACCAATATGGCTTCAATATCAGAGAAGGGACTTGACTTGTATATCAAACAAGACGGAAAATGGTTATGGGCAGGTTTCGGCAATCCTAAGTTTGAGGGGACAAAACATGCGTCAACCATGATCAACGATATGGACACAACCATGAAGGAATGCATGCTTTATCTCCCTACGTTCATGCAGGTCAATTCCATTGAGATCGGGGTAGCTCCCGACTCACGAATCGAATCATGCGGAGATATAAAACGCGCTCCGGTGGTTGCCATGGGTTCAAGCTATACACATGGCTCGGGCACTTCCCGTGCCGGAATGGCATGGCCCGCCCAACTCTCCCGCATGTTGGGAGTGGACATCGCCAACTACGGCACAAGCGGACAGCAGAAGATGGAACAGTTTTTTGCTGACATTATTTGTGACACAGATGCCGACATGTTCATATTCGACTGCTTCTCCAATCCATCACNCAAGGAGATTCACGAACGTTTCGCACCTTTTGTGAAAAAAATACGCTCCAAACACCCTACCACTCCCCTCGTTTTTCTTGAGACCGTAGATCGTGAGTGGAAAAATTTTGACCTGAAGAAACGGAAGTTTGAGAATGACAAAGAGCAGGCAGCTCGCGAAGAGATCGCCAAAGTCATTGCCAATGACCCCAATATCTACTTTTTTGAACCCGGACTATATACAGGCACGGATCATGAAACAAGTGTCGACGGCACTCATCCGGGCGATATGGGTTACCAGCGTGCCGCAATAAACATTGCTGAAAAAATCAACGCAACCCCAGCCCTGAAGAAAATAATCGATGCTGCAAAAGCAAAAGACTGCTGCAAGTCACCCGGCAAATGCCCGGCATCTAAGAAATAATTCACGCAAGCCTACAGTTAAGTCCCAATTACTTACTGTATTAATTTACACGATCAGCCCTAGAGATCCTTAAATCAGGTTCTCAGGGGCTGATCATATCATTTATTAACGTTTTAATGAGAGAACTTACCCCCTATATTATATTTAAAGAATCAAGAGATGTGAAAATAAGCATTGCCTCGGTAAGTTTACGCAAGTCCGAAAGAGCCTGACTTATATAATACTGCACAGTCTTGGGACTCACTCCGAGATGTTCGGCGATCTCCGAATATGTCTTATTCTCATAACGGCTCATGCGGAATGCGGTCTTCTGTGCTTCCGGCATATTGGAAATCATCAGATCTATCATTTCAAGAAGATCGGCTGTAGTCACAATTTTCTCTCCGTCGCTGAAACCGCTGTCCCCTTCCTTTACATAAGTCTCATATTCCGACACTATATGCTGATGTCTGAAGACTTTGAAAATCGCATTTCGCGTCATCTTGAAAAGATAAGCCTTCAACGACTCCATATCCGAAAGCGAGTCTCGGCTGTCCCAAAGCGAACAAAACACGTTATGGGTGATATCATCCACATCCTCGCGGACACGAATGAAACTATACGCGAATTTGCTCACAGAGGGAGCATAACGCATTCTTTCGATTAATTCGTTATCCGGAATCTCACTCATATCTGTTCTTGAAAACGTACTTTCCGATGCACTCAATTATATAACAAATTTAGCAAGATTTAGTCAATTTCCCAATTTTTTGTATCTTTGCGGCAGAATGTCAACTTTCAAGATTCATACTCTCGGATGCGGCTCGGCAAAGCCGACACTGCGCCATCAGCCTTCATCTACTGTCATCGACCATCGCGGCAACCTTTTCATGGTTGACTGCGGTGAGGGTGCGCAGCATGCGTTTCAGCGACACCGTCTTAAATTCTCACGCCTCGGTCATATTTTCCTCACACACCTCCACGGCGATCATGTACTCGGTCTTCCGGGACTGATTTCCTCTCTCGGACTGGGTGGAGCAGGAGGGAAAATGGTTATACACACATTCGCCGACGGGAAAAGAATACTTAACAGAATCTTCAATTTCTTCTCAGGAGATCTCCCTTTCGAGGTTGAGTTCAATGTAATAAGAGAGGAAGAGGCTGTCATACTCGATACCCCTTCGCTTACTGTGCGCACAATCCCTCTTGACCATCGGGTTCCTGCCGTCGGATTCGTATTTGAGGAGAAACCGGGATTGAGACATATAAAACGAGACATGATAGATTTCCATCAGGTACCGTTCTCTATGATCAACCGCATAAAGGGGGGTGAGGACTTTGTCAAGCCTGACGGAACGGTTATCCCCAATGTGATGCTCACCTCTCCACCGACTCCTCCGCTGTCTTACGCACATATCAGCGATACGGCATACATGCCTGAAATAGCTGAGAAAATCGGACCGGTAAACCTCCTCTTTCACGAAACCACTTACCTTGACAGTCATTCGGCAGAAGCCGCGCAACGCGGACATTCAACAGCCCGTCAGGCGGCCATGGTAGCACGCGACGCAGGTGCGGGCGCACTCCTTACCGGACATTATTCCTCCCGTTATAAAAACGACGAGGACTTCCGTAAGGAAGCCCTCGACATTTTTCCGAATGTGATTCTTAACCGGGAAGGACTGGTGACTCCCCTTGACTGAAGCCGGAGAGTAGCATTTATCTGACAACAATCTCCATTCCGCGTGAATGCGCCGCGATCGACGGTGCATATTGCGACTGTGCCGATGCTATTCCGAGAGAATACACTCCCTCTCGGTCAACATAACACTCATAGCTGATTACGTGCGTGCCCTTGCCGAGGAACGGAATAAACAGATTGGTGGAGTCATCCCGCACTTCCCTGTACATCCACACTCCGTCGCTACGGGTATAGCCTGAAATCTGCTCCGCAGGTTCAAGACATGCAGAACGCGCATCCATCACTGCAACATACTCAAGATCTCGGTCACTTGTCNGCGTAAGGGTCACGCGCACTTTGTCTCCGACTTTAAGTGCACCGGACTGGGCGGATGTGCCGTCAGCGTCATTGGTGATGACATACACATTCTTTTCTANAGTCAGTTCGGCATTTCCTGAACTCTTCACCTCTTTTATCGGGGCGACGTACTGTGAGATCAGCGCACCCCAGGCGGGACCGGAACCTGAGCGTCTCACGTTCAGTTTCCCCTTGCCGCCGGCATTCACGCTGACAGTAACATTTCCGGTCAACGCTGCAAACCTGTCAATACCGACCTTTTCTCCATCTATCGTTATCTCTGCCGGTGACGAAGTCTCGGTCCATTTAGTTCCTGAAGTCAGGATAGCATGGATAACCTCCGCTGTCTGACGGTCATCTCCCCAGTTCTCCGCCTGTTTTGTGACAAGAAGCCACTGACGCAGTTTATCGACATTGCCGTTCTCTGGCTCAATGTCTGCATATGCCTCAAGAACCTGCGCTGTTGTTATCAGCTTGTTCCATCCTCCGGCAGCTGACGACAGATTGTCAAACCACATACCCTTTTCTTCCGAAAACGATGCGTATTGCCGCAGGGATTCGAGGATGGTTCTTGCCTCCATGGCATAACCTTTGCGAGAAAGGAGTGTTGCCGCTGTGGCTTTTTCATAGACGCCCATTCCCTTCCATTCGGCTCTCACTGCCGCGACACCTTTCTTTTCCATAGACGCGAACGATGCGGACGGCGAGACATCCCTGAAGTTTGACCTTACATAGAGATAATCGAGCATCGAGATATAAGGGAAGTCTTTACCTTTATAATTTTTAAGATCACTGACCCAGGCGGCATCGGCATATCTGACTGCTTTGACAGCCATAGCCTCACCCTCAGCGGGAAGATAACCCATGTCACGGAGCATCGAGAGATGCAGAAGCGCACGCGAGGTGATGAATCCCGAAGATTCCATCCCTGCGCACCAGCTCCATCCTCCGTCCGCATTCTGCAGTTTAGCCATCTCACTGAGCGTAGAGGATATGATTTCGCGGCTTCTTGCAGGATCGGCATATTTCACGAGTCCCTGCATTCTCAGTGTTTCAGAAGCGGCGGAACGAACCCACGGCGTGTTCACAAGAGCAACATTCTTAAGTTGCGGGTTCTTCTCAAGATTCGAGACAAGGGTCGAGTCCTGACTGTTCGAAGGATCCGCGAATATCTTTATAGCTTCGGTTATCTCAGGATAATCCTTGGCAAGTCCGGCTCCTATGGCATTTCCGTAAAGAGAATACACAAGAGAGAGAATATTCGATGATTTTGGCTCGGAAATGTCGGGCAATGCAGTGACCACATCCCATATCGGATTGTCGCTATACTGCAACGTTACTTTCACACCCTTGCCGAACGACGGAACATTCATTGAAAATTCCTCTCTGCCGGGAGATATATAGAAAGGCTTGGATTCAAGCACAGGCGTGCTGCTCGGATAAACAGGAACAACGGTCTGCTCTCCATCGGCGAAATCAGCACCATATGCATATACGCGTATGCCGAGATAATTGATGTCTCCCGGAACATTGAAATCCATGGTGATACGGCTTGAGCCGGCAGGCTCAACATTCTGCGCTGGGGATGAGAAAGTCTTGACTGTCTCACCCGTAGCCGGGTCAAACACTTCGATCTTTCCGTAGAGAGACATATCCTCGGCAGAGTTGTTATATAGCATTGCGGCAACCGACACATTGTCTCCGGTACGCACGAATCGCGGGGCATTCATCTGTGCCATGACAGGTTTCGAAGCAACGGCATTCATCACTGCTACACCACCCTTCATTTCTTCCGTATAACCCATTATCTGGAACTGCCAGGTCCCGTTGAACTGCGGCACAGTAAAATCCACCTCGGCGTTGCCGTTCGCATCAGTCACAAGCTGTGGCATAAAGAATGCCATAGGACAGTCGACCTGCCGCATTACCGGTTCAGGCTGTCTTTCGAGTGCTCCGGCACCCATTGCCGACTCCTGCGCTACAGCACCGGCGGCAAAGGCGGGAGCCTGCTCCACACTGTTGAAGACCTCGCCAGAGACCTCGCCAGCGGATTCCTCGACACCCGATTCCTCAAGTTTCATCTCGTCTGCAACAGAACGGCTTGTCAAGACTACGCTGTTCAACGACTCCTTAGACTTGGTCCCTCTCACACGAAGATTGCGAAGCATACCTTCCGCGCCATAGAGCTGAAGCCCATACATATCCCATCCCGGATATTGATTCTTTGACACACCTCCATATATGGGGTTCGACATTGGCACGCGCCACTTTCCATCGCTACTGAGGAATCCCCACTGGAAGTTTCCTCTTATACCATAACCCGAATTTGCGTATGGATTGAAATTCCACCGGAAAGGCATAAGGGCGTTGAGTGCCTTGTTGCTCATGACGGCTGCTACCGGAATGCCGGCAAGAACTCCGTTGTCAAGTGTGAAATTGAACTTCCAGCTTTCACGCGCTCCCGGGGTGACGCGGTCTAGGAATGATACGGTCTTTATCTTTATATTTTCGGTCTGCACATAAGGAATGACTGTGACACAAGCCATCTTCCGGTCGAAATCATGCGTGCCGGCAAATGTCACCTCAATTCTGTTGTTGTCTGCCGGAACCGGCACTTCTATCTCGCTGATACCGCCGTCCACACGCAGCCAGCGGCGTTCAATGACTTTTTCACAATCCGCAATCTGCATGAATATCCAGCTGTCAGAATATGAAGAGCCTACATTTATCTTTATTTTTGAAACACCCTTGTCTGCTACAATCCGCTCTTTGGGAGTCCACAACGGAGTGGCGTAAGGAGGATTTGCATCATTCATCCGATATATTGTCATGATAGAATTTGCAGTCTGCGAATTTTTATCATCCTTGAAATCCTTGTTCAAAGAGAATTTGAAACTGTATCGACCGGATTTCAGAGAATTCACATCAAACCGGAACACCGGTGATTCAAATTCTCCGGAGGCAATAACGGCATTTTCTTTCTCCTTGTCATTTTCATATTCGCTTATTCTGTAATAGACTGTGCGTTTCACCGGATTTCCCGCAATATCCATGACTCTTACCGCGAAATCTTTCACTCCGTCTGATGCGTCTGCCGCTGAAGGCAGCGAAGGAGTGATCGAATAAGCCTGCCCGAGCGAGAACCAGACGGAAGGAGCCTCTTGGGTCTCCCCCGACTGACTTGTCACAGCCACTGCAAGTTCATAGCCTCCTGACGCATATCTGGTTCCGCGCAGACCTTCTGTGGGCAATTCCACAATAAAGGTTCCGTCGGCATCGGTTGTGGTCTCGCCTCCGTAGTTGGCATTCACACCCGGGTTGAGCCATCTCAGTGCTATGTATCTCACATCATATTTTACGGATGCTCCGCTCACAGGCATCCCCGCATAAGTAGTGGCTTTACCTTTGATTCTGACCACATCACCTATTCTGTAATCATCTTCTGTTCCATCCGTTGTCACAAAGAATGTCGGGGATTTGTAATCGGCGACTTCCACAGATACGGATCCGTATTCCCGCGAATCACCCGATACATTCATCATTTTTACTACATAATTGCCGAGCAGTCCGGATTCCGGAAGGGTGAACTTCCCTGCAACCCTTCCGTATTTATCCGAGACGAGGAGCAACGTGTCTGCATTCTGATAATTCGCATCACAGAGAACCATCTTCACCTCCGTCCCTGGAAGCTGACGCATCTCTCTCTCTTTTACCTCATACACAACTCCCATGAAACCGATCGTGTCTCCGGGACGATAAATGGAAAGGTCGGTCAGTATCTTGCCCTGTATCTGACTGTGGGAAACAGTTTTGTCATAACCCCGGTTCCATGTGTTTCCGGCAAGTCTGTCAGTGCCTTTGCTCACAATAAAATCACAAGAACCGTAAGGAACCGTCACATACCCCTCCTCTCCGGTTGTTTTCTCCGTTCTTTGCTTGCTGCTTCGCGAAATAAAGACAACTTTCGCTCCGGATACGGGTTTCTGATTCCTGCCATCCGACACATACAGTCTGTCGCCATCTTTAGTGGTCTGGTCGGAACTTCGGAAATATGTAAGCCGTGACACTGTGAATGTCGGCACTGTCATTCGCGATGACGTGCCTGTTATCACGTCTCCGAGTTTTGAACTCCGGGAGGGCACAAGCACATAAACCCCGCTCTGCAGTGCGGGCAACTCTATCGTTGTCTGGTTCTTTACCGGCTTTTCGCCGCTGAACCGCACGGGAACCACACCCGCAACAGTCCCGGTTCCGGACACTGAATTCAACCGTATGTCTTTCCCGACATACGAAGCGGGCAACTTGACGACAAGAATATTGAAATCAAAGACATTCGATGCCGACACCGTCACTTTTCCCTTCTCCGACGGATAAATACGACCGGCAAGAGTAACCGCGATATCCTCGGCGCCGAGAACTGTCAACCGGTTTCTCAGAGCCTTGGCATTGTCGCAATCCGGGAATCTATTCAGATATGATTCAATGAGATTATATCTTTTTTTCAGAAAACGATTGCTTCTTGCGAGCTGTTCCGACTCGGATTCCGCAGACACGGTGTTGTCATCATCCTCTTCCATATAATCATTGCCGGCAAGAATGAACAGGGCGCAGTATGGAGTGTCTATATACCGCTTGATGCAGTCTTCGGCAAAACTCTTCCTTTCACTCCACGGCATGTTCTCATATTTATAATAACTCATGACAGCGGCTATCCTGCTTTCGCCGCGCTGCAGGTGCCAGTCTATATCACTGTCCAGGATGCCTGCAAGCAACGCTGAGGCGGAACGCTCGTTCTTCTTATTACCTGCAGCAGATCCGTATCCGAAAGGTATCACCGATGCCCTGTCATTGCCCGAGAATGGCTCAAGAATATCCGCTGATTTCATGCTCATGAAATCATATACAGTCATCCCCATCTTCTCGGCGTCTTCACCGTTTTCTATTATAGCGGATATAGCGGAAAGCGGAAGGGCACGAGCTGCCTCCACATCCGCGAAAGAAGCCGATACGAGCGATGAAACCTTTGTCGCGAAAATATCGCGGCTCCATTCCATCACATTCTCCGGTGCAGGCTCAACAGGAATTGCACGGTTGTTGAAGACCCACGGAGTGGAGTTGTAGATCGAACAATACATCTGCGCCTCAAGCAACACCGCCAGCTGTGAATAAGGCTGCCTCAGTTTTGTCGCAAGCTCTTCAAACAACCTTATTCCTTTACCGTAATTCTCTTTCGAGACGAGATTCCCGGAAATGGCAATCTGCATTGCCGCCCTTAAGGCGCTGACATCATCTCCCGAATCAACTGCCGTTTTCAAAGCAGTCTCGGCATTGGCTCCCACTGTCTCCGGAAACGCGAAATCCGGATTTCCGAATGTGTTCTGCATAACCTTACTGTTTTTACCATATACCTTTGAGACACTGGCACGAGACGCCGAGGCATCAGCCGCCACGACTCCCATAATGATTAAAAACAAAAAAGCCGACATCTGGCCGACTTTTTTAAAAATACAACTATATGTCATATGCACCAATAACTTACTTACTTTCTTCTCCTATGCCTCATCTCGTTCATCTTCTGTCTGAATTTTTCTTCAGCAGCTTTCATCTTGAACAATTGCTTGCTGCTCATGAAAGTCGAGAATTTGGCATCATATTTTTTCTCTATCGCCGCATCCTTCTCCTTGGCCTCTGTGATGGCGCGGCTCACAGCTGCGTAATCCTCATCCGTAGCCTGTGGGTCTTTCTTTACCTTACGCTCAAGCCTGCGAGTTTGTTCAAAAACTTGCATCCTTTCATCGCTCATCTGCTCGTACAGTTCAAAAAACTGCTTCTGCTGATCATCCTGAAGGTCGACCTCCTGAGCGATGAATTTCATTTTGAACTCTTTGAACTCCTTTTTCATCTCCGCCCTGCTCTTCCTCCCGTTGCCCTGCGCACACATACTGCCAAGTCCGAGAATAAGCGTAAACGCAATCAGAAATATTTTTTTCATAATTCTATTCAGTTAGATCCAGATCCTTATACTGCGATTCAAGTGTATAGCCGAAATCGCGTTCAAACTCCTCCATCGAATCATATTCCCTCATCACCTCTCTCTCCACTTCCAGATCCGACAATGATTCCGGAATAAAAAAGGTATCGGCAAAATCCGGTTCGGACATAACCTGAGCTAACTGCTCCGGAGGATTGTCAAGACTCAGCGAAACATTGCCCGATGCATGATAGAACACTTTCATCATCAGCCAGATTCCGGCAAACATAGCCGCAAGATACACATACGGTTTGAGTCGCTGCCAGCGCGTCATCTCCTCATGTCGCCGGAGTTCCGGATATGGAGGAAGCTTTTCTCCGATCTCCTTGTAGACCGATTCGAAATAACCTTCCGGAACTCTCCAGGCTCCTTCGCGGCCATATTTCTCTATTAGTTTATCTTCCTGCTTGTTCATATTTTCCAGTTACTTGTATTTCTATGACAACACTTCCTTTCCAAGGTTTAAACACAAAGTTAAAAATTTTTCATAATTCCTGCAACTCCCCCGCCACACCGGGGAAAGACACCGGCGATACCTTCTCCAACTGTTTTTATGATTTTTTACACATACCGTCGAACCTTTTCTCAGCCGCGATGTTTTTAGTAGTAAAGAAAATCGTTTCATGATGTTAGGTTAGTTAGAAAAAGTATTATGGAAAACACGAGAATGCGGCTGGTTGAGAAACCGGCCGCATTCGCATTATTATGATTCGAGAAGAGCTGTGAGTTTCTTGACGGCATGATGATAGGATGCCTTCAACGCTCCGACAGATGTCCCGAGAATCTCTGATATGCGCTCATACTTCATGTCATCGTAATAACGCATGTTGAATACCAGCCGCTGCTTCTCCGGCAATGTCGCTATCGCTTTCTGAAAATCAGCCTGAAGCCGGTCTCCGTCGAAATATTCGTCGCTTTCTATATTCGCCAGAAGGAAAGAATCGTCACCCTCTTCCTTCACACCGTTGCGCTGACGTTCCTTATTGAGAAAATTCAGTGTTTCATTTACCGCTATCTTATAAAGCCATGTCGACAGTTTCGCATCTCCACGGAAGTTCTGAAGATTGCTCCATGCCTTCATGAAACAGTTCTGCAGAAGGTCATTGGCATCTTCGTGGCTTGCGACCATCTTTCTGATCTGCCAGTAAACCGGCTCCCCGTACGCACGCATCATAGTGTCGAAAGCTGTACAGGCGGTTTTCGGATTCTGCAGGTCTTCGACCAGCTGCTTCTCATCTATGGGCGGGGTGTATGCCATCAGACATATGGAGTTAGTTAGTTACTTGTCTGAACAAAATTACTTAAAAAAAAAGAGAGAAACAAAAACTTCTCTCTTTCTTAGCATTTCTTAAGATTTTTATTCCCCTCGGTTCTCTTTGTTGAAAATATGTCTCAGACGGGAGAAAATCCTCTGTGAGGTAGACTGCGTCGGGACAACGTTGGGTGCGTCTTTCAGACTTTCTATAGCGGCTTTTTCAGCATCGCTGAGCTGTTCGGGAACGTATACCATCACATTCACAAGCAGGTCTCCTTTGGCATTGCTGTTCATCTTGGGCAAACCCTTGCCGCGCAGACGGAGAACTTTTCCGGGCTGTGTGCCGGCAGCTATCTTCAGTCTGGCTTTTCCCTCAATTGTTGGCACTTCGGCATTGCCGCCGAGAGCGGCTGTCGGGAAATCAAGCATAAGGTTATAGATCAGGTCATTCCCCTCACGGATGAGATCGGCGTCTTTCTCTTCCTGAATAACTATCAGCAGATCGCCGTTGACACCGCCGTGACGCGGAGCGTTGCCCTGCCCGCGAATTGTAAGAACCATATCGTTCTCAACTCCTGCAGGAATATGGAAGCTTACAATCTCTTCTTTCTTCTCGACTCCTTCTCCGTGGCAATGAGGACACTGTTCTGTAATGATCTTGCCTTCACCGTTGCATTCCGGACATACGGAATGGCTCTCCATCGGACCCATTATTGTCTGCTGTACCGTAGATATATAACCAGAACCGTGGCAACGCGGACATGTGCCGAACGCCGTGCCGTCTTTGGCACCGGTGCCCTTGCACGCCGGGTCTGCTACAAGTTTCGGAATCTTAAGCTTTTTGTCGACTCCGTTCATTATATCCTTGAGCGTGACCTTTACGGTGATTCTAAGGTCTGTCCCTTTGTTGACATGCTGACGAGGACGTCCGCCGGTCGCACCGCTGAAACCGCCGCCACCGAAACGTCCGCCGAAAATGTCTCCGAACTGCGCGAAGATATCCTCCATGCTGAAGCCACCCGCTCCGAAACCGCCAAAACCACCATAGCTGCCGCCTCCGCCGAAACCCTGCGGACCCATCGAATGACCGAACTGATCATAACGGGCTCGCTTGTCGGCATCGCTCAGAACATCATAAGCCTCCGCAGCCTCCTTGAATTTCTCTTCGGCATCCTTGTCTCCGGGATTACGGTCCGGATGATACTGGATCGCTTTCTTGCGGTAGGCTTTCTTTATTTCATCGGCGGTAGCGTTTTTTGCAACGCCAAGCACTTCATAATAATCTCTCTTATCAGCCATAATGCTTCAGTTTATTGTCCTACCACCACTTTTGCATGGCGAAGCACCTTGTCGTTTATTGTATACCCTTTTTCCACAGTGTCCAGAATCTTCCCCTTAAGAGACTCGTCGGGAACAGGTACTGCGGATATAGCCTCATGCTTGTCCGCATCAAACTCACGGTCCTCGGGATCCATCTCCTTCACGCCGTTCTGTTCCATATATTTTTTAAGTTTCTTGTAGATAAGTTCCATCCCTTCCCTTACCGATGATGCGTCATCGCTGTTTTCTGTAGCCTTGAGAGCACGCTCGAAATCATCTACTATCGGCAACAGACCCTTGAATGCGGATTCGCCCGCATTCTTGATCAGCTCCGACTTCTCTTTGAGGGTACGCTTGCGGAAATTATCAAATTCAGCCATAAGAAAAAGATACTCTTTCTTCTCTTTATCTAAATCCGCCTTCAGTTTCTCATTCTCTTCGGCAAGAGAAACAGCTTCTTCTGCAACGGTTTCCCCAGCCTCTTCATTCTCAGAAACCGTAGGATTGACATCTTCCGTTATAACAGCATCCTCAGGCAACTCTTCGGGATTCTTGTTCTTATCTTCCATATCGATATCCTTTCTGTAGGGTTTTCTATATTTGTTTCTTATATTTGGTCTTCCCATAATGCATCAAATTACAAGCCAATTTTTGTTAAAAGCTAATCTGCTTTCACTATAGCTTTAACAAATATACCCCCTCTATGGTTGCTTCACCCTCAAACTCGCTCCGGGAGGTCTCCGCATCCCGGAGGTTTGCGAAAATGCCATATAGCGAACTTCCGCTTCCGCTCATAGAGGCATAAAGCGCTCCGGAGCCGATGAGTCGCTCCTTGATTTCCCGCAGTTCCGGATAANGGGGAAAAATTGAATCCTCAAAATCGTTTTTCACAAGTCCCTGCCATTCTGTAATCGGAATACCCGGCAGACACCGCAGGTCAATGTTTCCCGGACGCGGAACAACACCGGCAAAAGCATCGCGCGTCGACACATAGACATCCGGTTTGACTACAAGCAGCCAATAACCGGAAAGATCAAGGGGAATGTCAGAGAGTTTCTCCCCTACCCCGACTCCATACATAGGGCGGTTATAGATAAAGAAGGGGCAGTCTGCGCCAAGTCTCAGCGCAAGTGAGGCAAGGAGTTCATCGTTAAGTCGTTCGTCTTCGGCAAGCATGGAATTGAGAGCGCGGAGAACAAACGACGCGTCAGCACTGCCGCCACCCATACCCGCGCCATCGGGGATATGCTTGTCAAGATGCACCTCAATCCGTT
>NZ_CAJMXD010000001.1:0-31989 GCF_905219685.1 Barnesiella sp. CU968 | reverse complement strand
GCCGTGGATTTCGACACAAGGCGGAACAACCAGTCAAACTCACCTTCTTCAATGAGGAATGGGGCGATTTCATCAAGAACCTTATAACCGGTTACATTAGAGAGAAGATTATGATAGAATTCGTTCCATCGGTCTGCGTCAACGAGTTCTTTTAGTTGGCGATAATACTTCTCTTTATCGTTGTAGCTGTTATGGAAGAGTCGTTTCAGATTCTCTATGCGTTCTTCCAGGGTGCCATGTTCAACAAGAAGCTGCTGTTTCAGTTCAAGCCAGTTCGGAGTCCTGGGAGAATAAAAGTAAGAGCCGTTGTCTTTAATTGTCTGAGCCTTGTCAAGCAGAATGATTGCTTCCTGCCAGTTGCCGGCGGTAAGCAACTCATTATAATATTTCAGACATACATCAGGATATTTGATTTCATCCTCCATATATTTATGGGCTTCATCTTCAAGACCCATTGAACGGATGAAATCAATTTTACGGCATACCCAAGCTCCGGCCTCATCACCCAGATTTTCGTCAATCAACGCATCGTATATACCACATGTGACTTCATCTGCCTTTTGTCGTAGCGAAATAAGCTCAAGAATAAAATCGTATGGCGAATCAATATAGCTGTCTATCACATCCTTCTTTTTAGCCGCTTTAATGAGTTTTTTTAAAGAATCAAGAATTTCATGGTTGACATCTTCGCGAATAATCAGAAGTCCGGCAACATTTCCCAGCACATCCATTATATCCTGAATATAGCCTGAAAAATCATCGCCATAAAAATCATCGCCATAAAAATCCTCGTCTCTTACCTGCATTCCGACCTCTTTGACGATGACATCACATAAATCATACAGTTTCTCACTGGACAGTGAGTCTGCATTCTTGCTCCATGGCTCTATCAAGTCATTATAGACATTCCCCCAGTCTGTTGCCTCTCTGACGTCATGGCGCGAGAAAAACTCTTTGGTCTCGCGGTCAATCGCCAGACTGAGCTTACGCCCAAAATCCACGTCCTCTACCGGAGGACACAGGCAATTCCGAACATAATCCCTAAAATCAGAATGTTTGTCAACCCATCCTGAAACAATGTCGCGCAAATCATCTTCGTTTGCGTTGGCTATCAGTTGTGATATTTCTTTAGATGCATTCATTATTCTTGTGTTTATTTCTTTGCACGGAGTCGCTTTTGCTCGGCTTCAAAGGCTTCGAGGAAATGGATCTCGACCGGGGAGAGCTGATACTGGGCACGCTCGCGGAATTTGTCGTATTCCTCGTTGGCTTTGAGTTTGGCAACTTCGGCTGACACGCTTCCGGCATGAGTGAGCAATTCTTTACCCGATAGCTTCAGGAAGTCATCGAGCTTCTGAATCCAATCTTTCATGTACATCGGCACATGGCTCTTGGCTTGCAGCTCGGCAAAGTAATTTCCTTGTCCGGCATTCTTCAGCAGGTCATCATTCAGCGCAAAACCCTTAATCATATACTCCTTCAACACCTGAGTAGCCCACTGGCGGAACTGCACGCCCCGATGTGAATTTACACGATACCCCACACTGATAATCATATCGAGATTATAGTACGCAATATTGCGCTCAACCTTTCTATCGCCCTCGTTTTGAACTGTTGCAAAAAATGCAACAGTTCGATTTTGCTCTAATTCAGCACTTTCATAGATATTCTTAATATGTCTTGAAATGGTCGACTTGTTGCGTTGAAACAACTCCGCCATCTGGTCGGCAGTGAGCCATACAGATTCATTGGCAAGCCGAACCTCAATCTTCGTCTCGCCACCCTGCGTCTGAAATAATATTATCTGTCCGTTATCCATATATTTTTCTTAACAATGCTGATAATAGTTGTCCGCCTTCGTATAGTCCGGCTCATCATTGATAACGCGTACAACGTCTGTAGCCGAAAACCACCAGCAGTTGTTCTCGTCGTCCCATACCGCCCTAACCTCGCGGTCATTGAAAAACCGTATTGACTTCTTACTCATTATTATGGCATTTAGATTTATTAAAGACTGATACTACAATCCAGCCTCCCAGTTTAGAAGTGTCTAGCTAATGTCATCGGCAACCCAATCGAGGCTTTGCGTATGAAGCTCCTCATACCTTTTTATAAGCCTGTTGTGGATTAAGTCTTGTTTGCTCAAACGGTCGTGCATCTCTTTTCCGGAGATACCCAACTTACGCGCTCCGCTCTCAATCGCCATTACAGCGAAATGAATCCGGCGGTATATATCGTTGTTTGTATCCATTTGTATATTATATTCGTTGATTATTGAATTTGAAGCCGTGAGTGGAACTCACGAGTTGAATGTCTTCTCATGACAATAAACCACGGAATCAGACAGTGTGATACCGTTGTGCCGGATGTGTCGGCTGATTTGGAAATTCCTGTTTAAGCTCTCCTCGGTCAAGCATTTTTTTGATTATAGTTCTTGTATGCGTTGGATGGCGACCTATCTTACGTGAAATATCTTTTGCGAGCAGCCATTGATGGCGACAAGCCTCTCTTATCATTGACATAACATTTTCTTCATCGGTAGCCCTGCTGCGTTTCTTTGAACTTGCAACATCGGAGCTTGCAAGGTTAGAGCTTGCAAGGTCGGAGCTTGCAAGGTTAGAGCTTGCAACATTAACTCGGTTTAGGCTATAAGTTGTGCCTCTGCCAAAACCGGATGCGACAAGCATTCCGTCGTTGCACATCTTTCTCAAAAGCTTGCTGAGGTCACTTGGATGAAGATTTATAGCGTTTTGAAGACTGGCGTTTGATACTTCATCCTCTGTCGTGGCCATTGAGAGAATAATAATCTCGTTATGGGGCAACTCGATGATGTTGTTGCCAAAAATACTTTTTAATTCGGCTATGGTTGAATCTGACACCAAAGATTCCAATGGCAGGTATAGTTCTACCACATCCGGATGACTCTTCTCGTTTATATACGGTCTACGCCATTTGGCATATTTCCATCCTTCAAGAATCTTGTCAACTCCACTGCCGGCTTTATCTGAGCGTCCTATCAATCCAAACATTTTCTGAAGAGAGGGGTTACGGCACTCGCTATGTCCGCCTTCATAATACTGTGGAACAGAAATCAGCAGTGTCCCGGGATTGCGCATCACAATTCCGTCAGGACGTTTTTCAACAACCAGCCTCGGTGAACGGCTATAGCTTGCATGGACACACAAGTTGATAAATGCTTCTCTGACCGCTTCGTGAGTAGGTGTATCTTCCTGTCGTTCATCGCCTTTGAGAACAAAGGGTTTTGGCAAGAACGCATGAAGTTTGGGCAATACACGTCTGTAGAATTGAAACAGATTGCATTCCCATGTACCATCGGGATAAACCCGGTCGATCCACCTCGTTTTGCTCGTATACTGCGGAATGTCTCGATAATCGAGCATAAAGTCCGGCAGACAAGCCACATCGGTTATTGCCTCGGTCTTTCCAAACATCAGAAGTCCGGCAAGAGTAAAACCCTCTTCTCCGGAGACTCTATCCTTACGGTAGCCTCCAAGTTTCTTCATCAGTTCCAAATCCTCAAGTACAGCCCATGGATGTGAAGGTGTCAGATTGGTAAACAATGTGCGATACTGGCGAAATGATGTAAGGTCAATGTCGTCCCAACTATAATTTGGTAATATTCTTGCCTCCTGAAGCACTTCGGAGTTCTTCCTGTCGGCAAACATTTGGGATACTGTCGATGGCTCGCATCTATAGTCCCCCTCATGGTCTCGTCGGTATGTGCCTGTCATAGGGTCTAATCCGACATACACCGGACGCTGGTCTCTGGTTGCTCTCGGAATAAAAAACGCAAGTATATATCCGTCGCCATACGCTTCGCTCACAACGTCTTTATCCGTCAAAAGTGGCAGACTGACTTTTTCGCGGTCATTGAAAAACCGTATCGACATCTTGCTCATAATTACAATTTACGGCTCTGCTGCTATTGAGATTGAATCATCATTGAATGTAGAGTATGGACGCGGTGAAGAGTGACGCTTGAAGTTTTCTGCCTGCTCGAGAATTTCCTTGTAGACTTCATCTCGTATTTTGGGCGGATAGCCGGCACGGGCAAGAAGAACTATGACGTTCATCTTCAGCGTCGCGCGTAGATCAGTGCGGTTAAGCCAGTCTTCCACGTCGCTTTGCTCCTCAACCATTGTCTTGATTGCTTTGGCGAGTTCAGTCAGCTTTTCATCGGGGAAGTTCTCGATAAACTCATATTTCACAGCTACCGCTTTCAGTATATCAAAGAAAGCTTTTTCGGCCAGTGAGAGTCCGATGGCATCACCAGAACTACGTTCTCCTACTACTTCCTCCATCAGCTTCACCATCTCGCCGACAACATCATCAATAACGTCGTTGGCAAGCGCAGCATCATCGGAGCGATCGTTATACTTCTTTACGATATCTTCAAGGCGCTTGGTGAAGTCGACTCCTTTCTGCTTGTTCACTTTGCGCAGTGACTCAATAACCTGTTTGAGAAGCTGCTCCATCAGTTTGACCTTTGTGTTCTTATAGGGAATCTGATCTATGCGCTTCATATATTCCGACGAAAGGAGGTCTATTTCTTCATCCGAGGCAACACCAATCTTGGCAATCTCTTCCACTGTATCAGAAACGAGAGCGTCCTTCAACATCTCGGCAACACGCTTATTCATCCTGACAGCATCGGGAGCATTGCCCTTGGTGAGTTTTGAGATGATGCTTCTTATGGCAAGGAAGAAATGAAGGTCGTTGACTTCTGCTTCGCTCAACAAGTCGGAGTTACAACAGATGTCGTATGCGCCTTTCATCTTCTTGACATGACGCATGAAGCGCGTTTCCTCCGCCTTTGTCTTTTGGACATATTCCGCCGCCTTATTCAGCACATCAAGCTGCTGAAGTGGAGTGCCGGTAAAGTAGACCGACCAGTCAAACCTATTGAACATACGGCGAATGATGTCAAGTTCATCCTTGACAACCTTTACGGCTTCTTCTATAGTTTCAAGATCGGGACCGTCAACATCACCATTGCCACCATACTGATGCAAAGCCTCGTTCATCTGTCGTTTGATACCAAGATAATCCACAACAAGCCCTTTTTCTTTGCCGGGATATACACGGTTCACTCGCGATATGGTCTGAATAAGAGTGTGCATCTGGAGTGGCTTGAAGCAATACATTGTGTCGAGACTCGGAACATCGAAGCCGGTTATCCACATATCCACAACTATAGCTATCTTGAAATTGCTCTTAACTTCCTTGAACTGCTTGTCAAGAGTCTTGCGATACTCATCGTTGCCGAGATGATTATACAGTTCTTCGCTATCTTCGTCCTTGTTGCGTGTTATGACCATAGCCATTCGTGGCATTGGCTTTATCTGCTCACGCTCTTTGTCCGTAAGCGTTTCTCCCGCCACACATTCTTTTACCTCCTCCCATTCCGGACGGATGCGTATGATTGCCTGATAGAGATTCCAGGCAATGCTGCGACTGCTGCAAACAATCATTGCCTTTCCGAGCACTGTAGAGCCTTCTTCCACTCTGCGCTCGTAGTGCTCCACAATATCCTTGGCGATGTTCCCTAAAAGATCCGGGTCATTGAGGATTACATCTATGCGGGTCATTCGCTTTTTGCTCTCCTCAATCTGGTATTCGCTCGCACCCTCATCCTTACACTCCGAGTAGTATTTCTCTATCTCCTTGACCTTTGCCGAGTCAATCATCACTTTGGCAGCACGACCTTCATAGACAATCTTACGGGTTATTTCGTCTGCCACTGCCTCAGTCATTGTATAGCGGTCTACGATTGGGCCAAATACATCGAGGGTGTTATCAAGTGGAGTACCTGTAAAGCCGACGTATGTGGCATTAGGTAACGAGTCTCGCAGGTATTTGGCGAAGCCATACTTGCGTGCCACTCCCTTCTCGGTAATTTTTGTCTTCATTCCAAGACCTGCCTGAGAGCGATGGGCTTCATCGGAAATACAAATTATATTGGCACGGTCGCTCAACAGCCCTGTTCCTTCCTCAAACTTCTGGATAGTCGTGAGGAAGACACCTCCGGCAGCACGTCCGCGCAATAGCTCGCCAAGTGCTTCACGACTATTTGCCTGAACTATGGTCTTGTCTCCGATGTATTTGGTAGCATTGAGAAATGTTTTGGATAACTGGTCGTCAAGGTCTATGCGGTCCGTTATCAGTACTATAGTCGGACTACTCAGCCTTTTGGAACGCATAAGCTGCTGTGCAAGGAAGAGCATTGTGTAAGACTTGCCACATCCGGTAGCTCCGAAATATGTACCGCCTTTGCCGTCTCCATCTGGATTCAGACGTGAGTGACGGAGGATATTGTTATACAGTGCTGTGGTGGCAAAATACCGTGGGTAGCGACACACAATCTTATCCTCATCTTTCGGAGTGTCCGGCAGGAAGATGAAGTTATGCACCACATCAATCAGTCTTTCCTTGCGGAACAGCCCGTGCATCATGGTAAACATCGAGTCGAAAGCTCCTTCAAGCACAGAGTCAGTTGCTTCCGCTTTGTTCCAGCCATAGAAATATTCGTATGGAGCAAAAAGCGACCCCATCTTATTGTTCACACCATCGCTGATGACCACGAATGCGTTATAGCGGAACAGTTTGGGAATATCACGACGATAGCGGCGAGTGAGCTGCTTGTAGGCGTTCTCAATGGTCGTATTCTGCTTGATAGCGTTCTTAAACTCCAAGACAACAATAGGTAAACCGTTGACAAAGATTATACCATCAGGAATGCGGTGATGCTCTCCATCAATGGCAAATTGGTTGACAACCTTAAAGATGTTCTTTGCTCCCTTGGCATGCTCATCAGGCTTGAACTCATCATAATTGATGAGATTGATATACAGGTCCGGCAGTTTCGGATTGGTGCGACGCAGGGAGAAACCCCGTTGAATCAAACGCAGTGCCTCCACATTCTCTGCATAAACGCCACCGCCATCAGTGGTTTCTATCTTGGCAATAGCACGATTTATTTCATCCGCTGTAATTCCTTGCTCTTTATGATGCTCCTTTAGGAAAGTCCGCAGGTCATCATAGAGAATAACATCGCGAGTGTCGCGGCTTATATTCTCGCCATGCACATAGTCGTAGCCCTCAGCCTTGAAAAGCTCGACAAACGCCTGCTCTAATTGTGCTTCGTTGAATGCTGCCATAGCGACTACGAGTTGAAAAGTTTATATCCCAGTTGAGTAAGGCGATATGCCTGCTTGGCACTCGTCGGTTTATCAGGATTGGTCATTGAAATGTAACCATTGTCAATCAACGGGAATAAAATTTTACGTTTAAGGTCTTTAGTGCTACCAATTTCAAGGTTATGTGCAATGGCATTGGCTGTCATTTCTGATTCATTCAACAGACATAGCAGGTCAATTGTACCCATTATCAGCTTAGGCACCATATCCTTGTCCCGTATCCTCTTCCATACTTGGACAAACATTTGTCCAAGTATTTGTAAAAGCCGCCCCTTATCAACTATAACACTCTGATTTACAACATCGTTAACTTGGACAATTGATTGTCCAAGTATCTGTAAAAGTCGAGTGTCAATATCCGGATGAGACACTGTTGACGCTTCCAGCCTATTGGAGTCAATCATATCCTCACGGCATGGAATGGTCATCAAGAAATAAGTTCTGTCTTCATCCGTATCAATCACGGCCTTGTCAGAACCGTTTTCCCGGAGTGACTTTTGAATGGTCGGTATTCCGGTTGCTCGGCCTTCCGTCAAATCCAGCTCTTTAAGAAAGTCTCCTAATCTGCGATTACGGTATCTTCTTGCCTTCAATCTTTGAGCCGCTTTTATCGCTTCCTTTGTTATTGACCTATCCGGTCCGGAATAACTCAAAATATCGACATGGGTTGGTTCTATAGTAATCTCTACCGGTTCGCGTTCCTGATAGTCGCGATGATACAGTGCGTTTACTACTGCCTCTTCAAAAGCCTGATAAGGATAATTATATGCCTTGTCAGACTTCTCATTGTCATCTGGCTTTGAAATCCGTTTTTTAATCACATTGGTTCGCAGATAAGACAGAGTCTCGCTTATCATCTTAGGTACGGGTCCAACAATCTTTGGCACCTCTACTAATATATCCGGATTTTCTATACTTCCCTCCGGAAATAGCACTATATCGACCTGAGTTGCAGGAAAGAATTTTTCGGGATGTTCGCAAAACATCATTGCCGCCACATTCTTTACAAGACGATTCTCAGACGGGCCGGTCAATAGATTCATCTCATCGAGAATATCTTCCAGCGGTCGACCTGCAAAATTTTCGGCCAATTTACTTTTTACGGTTTTCAGATGTTCATAGACCAAAACGCCGGAAATATCTTCAATCTTGATTGCCTCATTTCCCCGCTCGTCAAAGGGTGTGCGGTCGGCTAAGGCGCGCACTTCATCCAGTGTCTCTCCTCTTGCTTCAATGGTGGAAGCTTTGCTCCGTATATAATATTTAAGTGGAGACTTCCCTTTGGAGATAACACTTTCGGGGACACAATAAGGTCTATTTGGTCCCGTCGGAACCCATATAGCAAGTACGGTCTGACCATCAACCTCCTCCTTTGAGACACGCGTGTTATACGAAATCGATCTAAGATTGGATGAAGTAATTTTTGCATCATATCCAACCATATCCTTCATAATGTCATCAATCGTATCAATAGGCAGACCTTTTACCGGTCGTTTGGCTATGCCGTTTTCATCTTGCTCAACACCAACAAGAATATATCCGCCGCCGGTATTGTCCAGATCTGTTGCAAAGGCGCAGATTGTATGATAAATCTTATCCGGATTCCAACCACGTTTGAACTCAATGCGGTTGTCCTCTACCTTTTGCTTATTCAGCAGATCCTCTATGTTTATCGGTAAAGCCATGTTCTAATTAAAATATTTCGAATTTGTAGTATGTTATAACACATCTCGGGTATCACGGCCGATATTCTCGCCATGAACATAGTCGTAGCCTTCCGCCTTGAAAAGCTCGACAAATGCCTGCTCTAATTGTGCTTCGCTGAATGCTGCCATGGTTACTTTCTTTTTCTCTTTTCCTTAGGTCTTGATGCACGAAATATTTTATATTTTTCAACACAATCCTGAATAAACGTCTCTTTACCCTGTTTCTCAAAAAGACCTTTTATAACATCTGCGCATGACTGAGAGTATTTATGTATAGGGTGTGCTTTTTCGCCATGTTTTATTTCAGTATGTCTCTTTGGCTTATTTTTCAGATCTAATGAATATATTATAGCTTGCATTTGATATGAATTCAAACCAAGTTGCTTCTGAAGTTCTTTTGTGGTTAAAGGATAGACCGCATTTGTGTCAATAACCGAATCATTAACATCAATTAAACCATCGATGCTTCCAATTAGTTTCAAGGTCGGAAGGCCTTCGCCTTCTTTTTCTGTGAAATGTCCTTCTTGTATGAAATTTAATTGATCAAGTAGACTTTTGTCGAGCAAAACACTTTTATCTCCATATGAAATCTCTCCGTTATATCGATCAAGTATGTTGATTTGCCTTGGTCCGACCATGGCAATCTTCTGGATATGCTTTATCCAAAGGATACGCTCTTTTTCACGTTCCTTATCTAACAAGGATTTTAGTTCTGGATACTCTATTTCTTTAGTTTCGCCTCTATATCTGTAATAAATAGCACCTTCCCTTAAAATCCCATCTTTGTTCTTCTTACATACAATAGGTTTCTCTTCAGCTTCTTCAACAATTAAAAAGCCAAAACAACGTTTAGTGCCCTCAATGACAACCTCAAGAATGTCCGACCGCCATTTAATATTCGGGGAGAAGAATTCCCTTAATTTGCCATCGATGTCTTTAGGATCAGTATCTTGAAATTTTGTAGATGCCATTCCTATAGGTATATGAGGTGAATCTTGTACACCAAACATAATGAAACCACCTCGATTATTAGCCATACCTACTAAGGTCTTCAAATATTTTAGTAAAGTATCGCCCTTTTGGAAATTTTGTTTGTATTCCAAATTAGCGCTTTCTCTTTTTTTGAGATAGCCTTTTGAGTCGGTGTCAAATGAAAAGTGCATATATCAGATTGTTGAAAGTTTCGTGAGAAGAAGATAAAGAACTTCTAACATTGTGTCATTCTCTTTATCCAGTGTGGTAGATAGGTTAGAAATATCTTTTATTCGTCTTTCGAATTCATTTATTTCTTCTGAAGGTGGAATTGGCAATTCAATGTTAGAAAGCCCCGTTTGGGTAATTAGATTTTGCACTCCACCACCTATTAGTTCTTGATAATTTACACCTCGAAGTACTTGATATGCATACTCATAATGTTTGGACTTGGCAACTAATACATTATCTGCTGTCCAAGCGGTAGTTAAGTAACGGTTAACCACTCCAATGGTGCCTACACGTCCTGTTGTTAGGAACTTTTCATCTTGATTTGCTTCTCGTGCATAGCCAATTATACCAGATGCTCCTGCAACCGGATATTTGTATTCATTATTTGGTTCATCAACTTTATCTGATAATGATTTTCCACTAGAAATAGATATAATATCGCCGATAGTTCCCATACGCCAACCTTGGGGGAGATTTTCGGGGTCGATGTTGTCGACGAACATTTGGCGATAGATGGTCTGGGCTGTAGATTCAAGAGTCGCTATGAGGCGGCGATTGTTTTCAATACGTTGCTCCACCGCCTGATACTCCGCAACAATCTTCCTCTGCTTCTCTATCGATGGCACCGGTATATTAAGATTCTCGAAATCTTCCCAAGTAAGACTTCCTCGAACTCCACCTACAGCCCAAAATGTTACTTCTCTATCAAATTCCTTTCGAGAGAACCACATCATGAGAAATTCCGGCAATAGTTCATCCTTACGATATACCTCAAACATCGGATATGCAGGAGACATTATCCCTTTTTCTCCTTTGAACATGGCAATAGGCATCTTCCCATCACGGCTTACCTGCATAAGAGAGCAAGCAAATTGGCCATTGGAAATAACCTTATAATTTGAGAGGTCAGTACCGATAGTATTTGCAACCGATGGAATAAAGGCTTTTTCAATGGTTAACCCCACAAGATTATCCACCGCAAGGTCACGATTGCGGACATCAACCTGACGTATATAATCTCCTAATCGCTTATAATTCGATTGCATAACCAAGGGATTTGAAAACTTCCAGTACCGCAGCGCGGCTTTCTGCCTCTTTACGGAGTATGTCGGCAAGTTCGCTCTGAAGCTCCTTCATGCGAATATCGTAGTCAATGGTTTCGTCGCGGTTGACAAACTCGATATACTTTGAGGGGACAAGCGAAAAGCCTTTAGCCTTGATTTCATCGAATGATGCGGAATAGCAGAACTCCGGTTCGTTGGCATATGACTCTGAGGCTCCTTCTCTCTGCCAGTTGTGATAGGTACGCGCTACTTTCTTAATATCCTCATCCGTAAACCGCACATATTTCTTCTCAAACGGTTCACCCATCTGGCGCATATCGATGAAGAGGATTTCGCCTTTGCGGTCACGATAGTGGATTTCCTCTCCGTTACGGCTGACAGCACGTCCTTTCTTATTCTTGTTTAGAATCCATAAGGTCACAGAAATATCAGTAGAATAGAAAAGGTTTCGTGGTAAGATCACAATTGACTCCACAAGGTCGTTTTCAATCATCTTACGACGGATTGCGCCCTCAATACCGTCGGCAGAGAGTGCTCCGTTTGCAAGGATGAAACCGGCAACACCATTGTCTGACAGTTTGCTTACCATGTTGAGTATCCATCCATAGTTGGCGTTGGATGTCGGAGGAGTGTCATAGCCGGTCCAACGTTCATCATCGGTCAACTGATTATCGGCTCGCCAATCCTTCTGATTGAACGGGGGATTTGCCATGATGAAGTCAGCCTTTAGTTCACGATGGCGGTCATCGGTAAAGGTATTGGCTGCATAGTCTCCAAGGTCGGCAGCAATACCGCGGATGGCAAGGTTCATCTTTGCAAGCTTGAAGGTGGTCTTGGTGTATTCCTGACCGTAGACCGACACCATACGACGGTTTCCGTGATGGCTCTCGACAAACTTCATTGACTGGACAAACATACCTCCCGAACCGCAGCACGGGTCGTAAATTTTGCCCTCGTATGGCTCAATCATCTCGGCTATGAGATTGACAATGGTCTTTGGTGTGTAGAACTCACCCTTGCCTTTTCCCTCTTTGATAGCGAACTTCGACAAGAAATATTCATAGACGCGACCGATTATGTCATTGCCATCAGCCGATGCAAGTATATCATCAAAACCGTCAATCTTATCAATGAGTGAACCGAGCTTCTCAGCCTCGATGCCGAGCGAGCTATAATAGTTGTTGGGAAGTGCGCCCTGCAACGGCTTGTTCTCCTTCTCAATATCAGACAACGCCTTGTCGACTTTAGACGCAATGTCGGGCTGCTTGGCGTTCTCCTTCAGATACAACCAGCGGGAAGTCTCCGGCAGATAGAACACATTTTTGGCAGCGTAGAACTCAACGCTGTCAACGAAGTCCTCCAGACCATCGGCGATTATCTCCTGACGTCGTTTCTCAAAATGAAAACCGGCATATTTCAAGAATATCAGTGAGAGAACGACATGCTTGTACTCACTCGGCTCGATTGACCCGCGCAAAGCATCACAAGCCTTCCACAATACTTCCTCCATCGGGAGGGCTTCTTTCTTATTTTGTGCATTCTTAGCCATTAAGTGCGTTTCATAAAATAAAAACTCCGGCGACAGTTGTCTGAGGGGGCTGGCCGTGCCTGCAACGACTGCTTGGGAATTTCGGAATTTGGTTGGTTTGGAGGCATATCTGCCTGTTGGTTTAAACCGTTTCGGCCATATTCAGATTTTTATGGTTGATATTTATGCAAAATTACAAAGAATTTTTGAGATGGCAATCGGTTATGTCGCAGAACATAACCGATTGCCATGGAAGAGATTGCTATTTTCTCGGTGCTATCCGATGCTGGCGGAGGAAAGCGTCGAGGTCGGCGCGGTTGACGTAGATTTTGCGGCCGATTTGGGAGAAGGGGATGAGGCGTTGGTCGCGGTAGTTTTGCCACGTCTTGGGGGAGATGCCAAGGAGCTTGCTCCAAACGTCATATATCCCCGACTTCGGGAGGTCATTCAGGTTGTGATAAGGGATTTCGGCAAGTAGGTCACACAGGAGGTAACGCTTTACTTACAAAAGGAATGGCGTTCCTACGGAGGTCAGTAGTTTATAATGTACTTTGGTACGTACTGACTTCAGTACCGAAGTACATTAGTACCAAAGGAAGCAGATCGGTACTTCCGGATTATAATACCGATTTCCGACCCGACATCAGAAAATACGTCGGATAGAACTTAGTGTTGGTGGTGTATCAGGACTTACGGAGGTATGAAATGCAGCGCATTGGTAAGTACGAATAAACCTTATAAGGTACAGCCGTAAATCGGTCTTAAAGACCATGGCTGATTTAAAAGGGTTTAGCCTTACGTGGTGTGCTTCATGGCTGATGAAGCGCGTGCCCCGTCGATTTCAGCGCGGCTTCCTCACCGCAGATATGCCCGCTTATTATTGTATGCGGGCGGTAAACGGCGACCGCGTTTCCGTGCAATCCTCTCGGCGTGAACACGGGGGCTTGTCGTTCATTTACGATGCAAAGTTAAGGGTACTTCATCATACTTTCCAAATTTTTCCGGGGGTGGTTCCCGTTATTACGTTCTGGGGGCCTTCTTTTCCCTTCTCATTCCGTTCTTTTAAGGGCATAACGAGATCAATATATGCAACAAAGTCCGACATTGTCCAGACTTTCTGACTGAATGATGTAGCCGTCGCGCAGCGAATAATCTGCGCTGGTGCCACAGGTGTCAGTATGTTGAACACGACTTTGGAGTGTTCTCACCCCTTCCACGCAAGGATGTTTTGTGGATACGACCGAGTACCCCAAAACCTTTTCAGGTCCCTGAAAAGACACCTTGCTGTGGTCGCGTGACCACCGAATTTTTCCGTCTTAAAACCTGAGACATTTGTCAGAATAACAATATGGCAAGGCTTCGGATTAACTATCTATATCTTAGAAAATTTTGACCTTTTAGACAACATATTGCCTATGGAGTTATCGTTCCAGATTGTTCCGCTCATCGTTCCGCATTGTTCCGTTGGTGCCGGATTGGTGACACAATCGGTGCCATGATTGGTGCCATCGGTGCCATTATTGATGACAACAAAGAATTTATTGGCGACATTTTTCTATGACATGAGACGATTTACTATGACATTATCCTATTTACTATGACACCAAACCTTTGCGTGGCTATTTTCGGCACTAAAAATATTCAGAGTAATTTCTTCAATTCTTCAACATCCGGCAATGCCTCGCGCAATTTTTCCGGCATATCCTCACTGAGACGATATGTTGCCACCCCCATAGGCTTGGCGTAATCCTGAATTACATATTCGACGAAATCTTTATTGGCGTTCTTGCACAGCACGATACCGATTGAAGGATTCTCGTGCGGCTTCTTCACCTTATCATCCAGAATGCGAAGATATGTCATAAGTTGAGCAAGATAACCGGGTTTAAAATCTCCGGTCTTAAGCTCCACAACGACAAGGCAATTCAATTCCCGATTAAAAAACAAAAGGTCGGGAAAGAAGTCCTCCGAAAATGCTTCCAGATGATATTGGTTGCCGACAAAAGCGAAGTCTCGTCCGAAAGTCATTATGAACTTCTTGATATTGTGGATTATCTCTTTCTCCACAACTCGCTCGTCAATATCTGCAAAGTCTCGAATACCGACTTCTTCAGTGTTTATAAAGTCAAGTAGATATTCGTCCTTGAACATATTGAGAGCTTTGATTGCATCGCGGCTATCCTTGATTGTTACGCCAAAGTTTGAAGGCATCGCCCCATACTTGTCGACAACATTTTCCTTTATTTGTGCTTTGAGAAAACGCTTATCCCATCTATTTTCAATTGCCAGACTGATGTATTTCCAACGCTTTTCAATATTCTTCTCTTCTGCCAAGATTATAATATGGTGGCTGAAACTTAAATTGAGAAATTTTTCCAAATCGTCAACCACGGCTGACGATTTAACAGGCAAAAGAGAGTCTGTGTCAATATCGTCAGCCGTGGCTGACGATTTAGGGTTCTTGGCTTCGATAATCGGTGACCATTCCTCATAAAAAATTCTCATGTATTTGAGATTGGTCTGAGAAAAGCCCTTTAGACCCGGCAGCTCCTTGCGAAGTCGCTCTGAGATAGTTTTTATGGCTCCAGTTCCCCAGAAGACCTCACGAGAGTTCGCTGAGATATACCTGCCAATTCCATAATACAGTGAGAGCATTTCCCGGTTGACCAACTTCGCAGCCTGATACTGACTGCGAAGAATAGCTTCTTTTATTGTCTGAATAGCGATGTTATAATCTGCTGCGTTATGCTGAATAATTGCTTCCTTTGTCATAATACTGCAAATTTACTGATTATTTGTCGGTTGGTCAAATTTCCTTCAGAATCGCGCACCGAGCCAAGGCTCGATATGCGCTATTTGCTAACTCGCGAATAAGATTATCTGTTGATTGCCGAAATTACAGCCATTATTTGCTCCGGGGTCATACCCTTTAGCAATTCGATTGCCTGCTCTTATTTTGTCACTCCTGATTCCTCCGGTGCTGTTGCCGAGGATTGTTTCTTGGCGAAGACATTGCGTAACGTTTTATCAGTCTTGGAAGTGTCAAAGACATGTTGGGGAAAAATTGGGGGATGTTGGGGGGAATGTCTGATTTTTCTATCTGATTCTGATTCCGATACCGAGCATTAGGTTCTGCGGATCTTTGAAACTGCCGAGACTATAACCCGCGTTCAGATAAAGATTACGGGTTACGAATGTCTTTAGAGTCAACGACTGGTAAAAGGCTTTGTCTCCCTTCGGATTGATTATGTCATATCCGATTCCGACATTTACCGAAAATATCGGCATAGTAAGTTCTGCGTGTGCTGACAGCCCGACACCTATCTGTTTGCCTATTGGCGGTCTCCTGAACTTAATCATATCTCCTGATGTGCCTTCAACCCAGTATGGGGATAACCCTGCACTCTCATCCCACTGAACGTCAAGCGACGGACCTATTGCTACCCATCGGTTAAGAGAACGCATGGGGGAAAACTGCAGTCCCGCGATTCCGAACTTCCCCGGACATAACTGAGGCTCTGACGGATTTCCAACTGAAACAACACGTTTACGCCATGCTCCGTAAGCCATAAGGTCGTAGAACCATCGTCCCCGATCGGCTTCTTCAATAATGCCGCTGTCGAGAATGGCATTGCCGCCCTTTTGCGGATTGATGGTATAGGTCAGTCCTATAGACGCACCTATATAATTCACCCCGGCGTTTGGCCAGGATGTGTTTCCGTTAGAATAATGGTTTGCAGAAATGCCGAATGACATTTGCCATCTTTCCGACAGAATATATTGCAGTTTCAAACCAAGACCCATGTGTGCCGTAACAGCTGTGCTAACAACGGCATTGTTGTCGGCTGTTTCCAGATCATAATGCTTCCAACCGAACGCAGCGCCAAATTGCCATTCGTATGCAAGCCTGAGACAATCATTGAAATATACGAACGGGGCACCTTGATAGACGTATGCTGAAACAGGAGTTCCGAGTAAAGAATTTGAAAAAAATGTTGTCGCGCCCAAACCTATTCCTTGATATAATCCCTTATATAGCATCCCCTCCCGCGTAGATTGGTCAAAATTGAAATCAGCCCTGACGCTTCCGGAGAATGCGGCGTTTATATGCTTTCCGGCGTTATTGTTTCCTTTAAGGAAACCATTTGAGCCCGGCACCCATGCGGGGGTCAGTTCAGCCCCGACATTCCAATGCAAAGGTCTCGAGAAACCGGACGGAACGAAATCTGACGCCGTTATGGAAAGGCAAAATGCCATAGCCGATACAAAACAAGATATTCTATTCATATTCAACACTATATTCATAACTTGTCGCATAAACGGAGGTCCATGTTGCAGGTACATCATAAGTCTGTTCGGCTACGCTGTTGGAGAAAATGATTACACCATCCTGCGTGGCTCGTGTATAGTTCAGTTTATATGACACTTTTGCCTTCTTGTAAGGAGGGACTTCCACAACTATTTTATTATCCCAATAACGGCTGGGGGTGAAATCGCGACGTTTGCCAAGCTCTATGTCTTTATATTCCTCCCATGTCCACTCGCTGCCATCATATGTAAGCATCGGGATGTCAACTGTCACGCCACTCGCCCAGTTTTCCGCAGGCATTACCATATCGCTGCACTTTGAATCAAGAAAAGGGTTTAACTCAAGTTTCTGGGTAATCGAGCTATTGTTGGTCATACTTGTAGCATGCACTGACTGACTAAAATCTTCTTCAAGTTTAAGACTGCCGCTTGTTTCCCAGAAGACCACCGATAATTTACCTCCTTCAGTAACGGTGACATTGATGTATTTGGTATCGCCATATTCATAGTCGAGGCGGATAGAGAAAGCCGCGTAACGCGATGCATTGTAGATACTGTTGATATAGATCATCTCACCCAGAAAACCGATGGAATACCATGTTCTGGGATTATCATACACAATGCTCCCCAGCTCCGATGCCGGGCAATCGGAGTTTACCTCATTGCCTTGGGAATTGTAGTAGCGCACATATTTCTTATCATTGGAGCTATAGTCAATCTGTATTTGTGCCAGTCCTTTTCTGGAAAATGGAGACGACCATTGTCCGCCTTCGCCCTCGATTGTAATATCCGTTATTTCGGGCAAGTCGGAATCATCTGTAAATATATCGTTATTGCAAGAGGTTATAAACGCACAGGTCAAAACCGCAAAAAAATAAGTTATGTATTTTTTTATCATGGGTCAAACAGCATTAATACTTAGAGTGTGTTTGAATTAACGAAGCTTAATGATGAAAAAAGTTTAAATCACTTCTTATTATAGCTTACAAATCTACAATAAAATCTGAGATGTCACAATAGCTCACAGAGATTTTATGTTAAAAATTATGCATATATTATAAATTTTAAAAATAATCGCTATATTTGTGCCAAAATTTATTATAAGGCGATTATAAGACAAGTCGGGCATCGGATTTTGGATTTGCAATACAGGCATTTAAAACTCCCGAAGATTTGATGTCTGACAAAAATAAATAAATGATTTGGCATTATACCGAAATTTTTGAATAATCCTATGCGGTATATTTGTATTCTAAGAGAGGTGAGTTTTTATTTACACGCAATGGCTATCGCCATCGCGTGTAGCTTCATGTCCGGACATGAAGCCAGCGCCTCAGACTTTTCATCCGATTCGTCCAGAGTTGTTTTTCGTGAAAAAATCTTTTTTCACAGAGCCTCTTCCGACATTGACTCCGAATATGCCGACAACAGAGTCCGCCTTGAGACGATAAGAGAGTTTCTGCAGAAAAACCGGAATGACAAAAATAATGTTTTGCGTCTCGCAATCAACGGTGCCGCATCACCTGAAGGGGACACTCCTTACAATGAAAATCTTGCATTCGACAGGGCTGCATCACTGATGAGTCATTTCGGAATCTACAACATCAGTCTCAAAGGAACGGTAATCACAGAATCGGCAAAACGCAACTGGCCTACATGCAGATATGCGGAACTTTCTGCCTATACCACAGATCCGTCACATACGCAGTTTCACACAGCAGCGCCGGAGACACCGGCAGAAGCGACTCACGCCAACGGCAACACACACTGTTGTGACATAGCCCGGTCTGCATCGGAACGTAATATTTACGGAAATCAATCAGACAGCCACGCCACTACCGTGCAGGCTGCAGATGTCTCCGCCGCCGACACAGTCATCACCTCTGAAAAGCCTGATGCAAAGACTTTCCGACTGATGATCGGAACAAACATGCTCTACGACGCCGCACTTGTGCCTAACATCGGCATCGGAGTAATGATCGGAGACAAAGTCTCTTTATGGGCAGACTGGATGCATGCCTGGTGGAGCAACCGCGACAAGCGCAGATACTGGCGCATATACGGCGGAGACTTCGAAGCGCGCTGGCATTTCGGTCACGGACGGAGCGCCAACCCCCTCTCGGGTCATCGTCTTGGCATATACGCCTCGATTCTCACTTACGACATACAGTTCGGACGATCACACACCGGAATAATGGGCGATAAATTCAATTACGCCGCCGGAATATCTTACGGCTACAGTCTGCCGGTTGCCCGGCGTCTTAACATCGATTTCGCCCTCGGAATCGGATATATGTGGGGAAGATATATGAAACAGCGACTTATCGACACCCACGATGTGTGGCAGTCTACCCACAACCGCCGCTGGTTCGGTCCCACGAAAGCCGAAATCTCGCTTGTGTGGCTGATCGGTCCGGGGAATATCAACGAAACTCGCAAGAAAGGGGGTGACCGATGAACAAGCTTATCTTCCGCGCGGCGGCTGCCGTCGCATCGCTTCTATGCCTGCTGCTGACATCGTGCAACCACCGCGAGCTCTGTTACGACCACGAGCACTGGATCGACCTTCAGGTCGCCTTCGACTGGTCGGAAGAGCCCGCAGCCGCCCCCGCCACCATGGTAGTATGGTTCTTCCCCGCTGATGCGGAGACCGAAGGGGGCCCGCGTTCCTACGAATTCGGAGGAAACCGAGGCGGAACGATACGCATACCTGCCGGTAAATACCGCGCCGTATGCTTCAACGGAGGCACCGAGACACTTCTCGAGCGCGGCTCGGCATTCGACAACCTGCATCTCACCACTGAAAGCCAGAGCCTGCTCGAACCGATGCACCGCTCCCTGGCAAACGCACCGCGTCCAGAACCCGGCAAAGACCAGGATGTAAAAGGCTCGCCGGAGACACTATGGAGTTCCACACTCGACGTCATGGAGTTTCTTCCCGCCATCGCCGGACAGAAAGTCACGTTCACACCCACACAATCAACCAGCAGCGTGCATGTTGTAATCACCGGAGTTGAAAACCTCACCTCCGACATAGCCCTGAGCGCGGCAATTACGGGCGTCTCCGAATCATGGCTCGTATCGGCGCAGCGCGGTCACGGCAAAGATGTCACAATGCCCGTCGCCATAAGTGCCACCGGAGACGACACTATCGAAGGAGAATTCAACATATTCGGACATTGCCATGCATCGGAGCTGACGCACATACTGACCGTATACACATCAAACAAATACTATTTCAACTTCGATGTCACCGACGTCATGCATGAATCGCCATCGTCCAGAAGCATCGAGATACGCCTTCACGGTCTCAGGCTGCCTCATCCCGACGGCACAGGCATGAGTCCTTCGATCACCGACTGGGGCGACGGCGAACGGATAGACATAGACATGCTCTGAGTCAGGACAGGTCACAGCAGAATCAAAAAAAATAACAAAATAAAACAACTGAATTATGAAACTTAGGACAATAGCAATGGGCATGGGAGGCATACTCCTTGCCGCCTCCTGCACCAACGATGTAGTAGAGGAGGTGAACATGGGCCAGGAGATCTCCTTCACCACGCGAATGACCCGCGCCAACGCGGTCGACAACGTTGACGCGCTCAAGCAATTCCGCGTATTCGCAAAAGCGGAGGGATATACACAGATGTTCATCGACGGAGAAGTCGCAAAACAAGGCATTGTATCCGAAGGAAAGAGAATTTTCTCGATGGACCACGCATACCACTGGCCTACGGGAACAAACAGCATACAGTTCTGGGCATATGCTCCCACAGACCCGACAAAGTCAAAAGACAATGACATCATCAAGTTTTCACTTACATCATCAGGTGCTCCGAATATCACGGATTTCACCCCGGCAAGCTATACTGCCGCAGCTGCCTCAGCTCCTGTAAATTCCCACAACTCCGGAGTAAGCCATGAAGACCTTCTTCTTGCGTATACAAAAGCGCAGAGGGCAAACGGCACATCCGCGATATCATTGAATTTCGAACACGCCCTGTCGCAGATAGAAGTCAGAGCTACGATAGGCGGAGACAAAAACACACAGCTTACCGGAAACAAATACGATGTCAAGGTGAAAGGTGTATGGATCGCCAACGTCAAGAGTTCCGGAAATGTGACATTTGATGAAAACAAAAACAACAAACTCAGCTGGAGTGTAGGCAGCAGCAAAGTTGTATACGGCTACGAATTCGACACTCCCGTATCGCTTGACCATACAAATTCCGGACTGCTCGTAAACAACGACAACGCGAAGTCCAGCCTCATGCTTGTTCCCCAGAAGCTTGACATATGGGACATCAGCAAGGACAACAACACTAAGGAGAAGAATCCGGACGATGGCGCATATATTCTCCTTCTCTGCCGCGTAGAAGCCACACACCCCGGTGCCGAACATTCCGGTAATAATAGAGATCTTGTGTTGGGTGGAGAATCCACACACATCCACCAGATGTTCCCGGTAAAAGACGGTGAGTCTACATTTAACGATAAGCTTTACGGATATGTATGCGTCCCGGTATCCACCGAATGGCTTCCCGGCAAGAAATATATATATAATCTTGAATTTTGCGGACTGGAAAGCGGTGCCGGCATCTATCCTCCGGAAAACGACATGACTGATCTCAAACTCCCTGATGGAAACGGAGATTACGAATATGTGAAGACCATTCCGGCAGATTCCGGAAAAAAACCCGGAGACCCGGTGCTTACAGACCCCATAAAATTCAGCGTATCCGTATCTCCCTGGGACGAGGCATGGAAAGACGGGAACGAGGGCGACATACCCATGAAATGATAACCACACGATCATAACCAGATCCGCAGGCGGCGGGATAAACTGCCGCCTGCGGATATACAATATCACTGCAAAAGAGTGAACGGCAATAAGGCAATAAGAGGAATACAATGATTTTCAACGCATCATCGAAATATTTCAATAAGAAGGCACTTGCAACCGTCGCAACGTGCGTTGTGCTGGCAGCAGGATGCACCGATGAAATGATCCGTTATGACAACGGCGACGGGCGTCTTCGCTTCGACATATCTCTCGATTCTTCATGGACAAAGGGAGGCGTGACAACACGCGGCGCCTCCACCGATATATGCATAGAAGAGATCGACGCCACGGAAGACGGCAGGCAGCTATATCTTATATCGGAATCCGAAGATCTCGACACGTATCCCGCAGCCGAGCCGTGCACACGGGGCACATCTACCACCGAAGCCACCTTCCCCACCACCTTCGGCTTGTCGGCGATATGCTACAACAGCAGCGAGCCAGCCTCCGACCTCTCATCATTCACGGCAAACTTCGCCTGCAACATGGAAGTCAAGAAAAGCGACGGGGTTTTCCCCGGTCTTGACTGGCCCGGCTCGGGACGCATCCGGTTTCTCGGCTACGCGCCCTATGCCTCGACAGCAAACGGAATAACACATTCCGCCGCCGGCGAGCACCCTCAGCTCGACTTCACCGTCAGCACTGATGTCAAGAACCAGGTTGACCTTCTTCGCGCAAGCGCCGACACCGACGGACGCGGCGGTTCCGCGGTGAAGATGGAATTCCGGCACGCCCTGTCGGCAATCACAGTGCGCACCGGCGATGCGATGCTGTCTTCAGAGATAACCAATGTCACCATTTCTGGTGTCAAAGGGAAAGGTACCCTTGTTCTTTCCTCCGGCAACTGGATCACAAAGGGTGAGAACCAGACATATTCCGTTGCCACTAAAACTACAGTCTCCGGAACTGCGGACAACAACCCATACGCCTCCTCGTCGCTGAACATTGCAGGGAGCAACGATGGCCTTACATTCTTTTTGATTCCGCAAGAACTTACAACTGAAGCAAGACTTTCAATCACCTTCACCGATAAACTCACTAAAACGAAACGCACGCTCAGCGCCTCGATTGGCGGAAGCGGCAAAAAATGGGAATCAGGCAAACTGTATTCATATTCCGTATCATCAACAGGAGTAATCATTACTCCGATAGTTGAGATGACCGATACCAAGGGCAACTCACTTCCAGACTCAGTGCCCTATACCGGCATGCTACATGATGTCAGATTAAAAACATTTGTGCGGGTAACCCAAAGCGGAGTAGAAACCAAAAACTTGGCAGTGCCGGTGAAAATCATGGCAAAACCTGACAATTCAACAGATTGGGAAGAAGTGACCTGGCTGCCCGATGATGAGACATCAGGCACGAAGCCGTCATTATCATCCAGAGACGGCTCACTGATTCTCCCCCCGCAACCGGTATTTAAAAACACCCTTCACAAATATTTCGAAGGGAAAGAAGAACTTGCGGATACACGGGATCTCTCTTCCGCCGAATCTGCAAATTGCTATATGATCAGCAATCCCGGCACCTACAGATTCCGTACAGTATACGGCAATGCCTTAAAGAACGGCGAGCCGAATACAAGCGCCTACACAATCAACAGGACAGGACCGGATCCAGAACCAGGTATGAAATGGTTTGTGGATCATTCAGACAAAAAAATTGAAACTCCATATATAAAAGAGCAGATCTCCAAAAATGGCGAGACATTGAAAGACGCCTTCATTCTATGGGCAGACTCCCCGGAGCTGATAGATAACGTGACACTTGAAGATAACGGAGATTACATAAACTTTCATGTCGGCAGACACACCATAGCCCAGGGAAACGCAGTCATCGCATTACGCAGCGACAAGAACAATATCGTATGGAGCTGGCATATCTGGGTAACAGAAAAGGACTGGTCGGAAAAACGCATCACGACAACCGATGCCTTAGGCAATACTTATGTTTTGCCCCAGACCACTCTTGGCTACTGCAACGCACGAGGAAAATCACCCAAAAGGAGCATAAAGGTGAAATTCGTATTTGACCTTACAAATTCCGGAGGCAAGAATCTTGAAGTAACCAGTCTGAACGGCAAAGACATCGAATTCGGACAACGGGAGATCCTAGCATCAGACGCAGGTGACAACCCCTATTACCAATGGGGACGCAAAGATGCGATGGTGCCCGGAATATACGACAAAAACGACCATCCCACAGAATCTCCGTATTATTTCGACAATGGAGCAAACTCATTAGGAGAATTGTCCATGGTCAACAAACCTGTCTACGATTATGATCCGGAATACAGATTCACACGTTCCGTTATAAGAAGCGGCGCTTCATTGGGGCAATCAATCTCATATCCCCACCATTTTATAATGGGAGATGTTGTGGGGGATGATATGACCTACAGACAGCACTGGCATAACGACAGCAAAGTCAGTGAGNAGTATCTTGAATCCGGAAAGANAATGTATAACGCATGGAATTCAACTGCTTCCCATTCCGGAGTAGGGCAACCTGTAAATTCTTCGTTAGATCCCAAAAACTGCATTCCGGTCACAAAGACCATTTATGACCCGTCACCCGCAGGATACCACATTCCTTCGGCAGTTGCCTTCAGCGGCATGATCAACTGGGGTGGCAGCAGCTACGGCTTAATTNNAATCTATGAATCAAATATCCCTCAATGGGATGAAGCGCGCCGCTGCTGGACCATGCACAGCAATTCNGACGGTTCGGGAGACATTGTGACTCTTTATGCCACAGGAATTAGAGACAGGAGTCTGAAAGGGGCTATAGGAGCAGACGATTATAATGCCTATNACACGAATGAATGGCTTAAANCAAACACCTGGCCTGCGTTCCGGACCACAACATTTATTGCATCCGCAACACTGACAGGCACTCAGGTCATGATTCTTTACTGCGACACAAGAAACTTCAAAGTCACTCCCAACACATTGACCGGAGGACAATCGTTCGGAACCATGGCACAATCCAACAACTCATACGGCTTCACGGTATGGCCGGTGGCTGAGTGAAGACTCTTCGCGAANTACATTTGAAAAGNCAGGAACGGCACCCGGGTGTCATTCCTGTTTTTCCGTTTATGAGGTTCAAAATCGCGGTTGCATATAAGCTGATTTTCCATACTTTGCCATGAGAAAGGCACAGAGAGGGAAGTGTTATATAACGTGATATATATAGAAGAAGTGTAAAGAAGAAGGGAAGCAAGCGACAAAAATTTTGAGGTTCTAAATTTAAATGTTAATTTAGTGGATAAATTCCGACACAAGTATGTGCTTATGAAAGATAAAATGGAAGATATGAATCCCGAGACCAGAGAAATGGTCGAGATTCTTGAAAATGAAAGTCCGGCAATACGCATCGGCATCGTGGCGAACTATTCCGACGGCTACGAGACTCGTATGCTGCTCACACCCGAAGCATGCGGAATGCTCACTTCCGGCGGCATCAAGGTATGCATGGAAAGCGGTGCGGGAAGCGACATCAGTTTCCCCGACGAGAAATATGCCGAATATGGTGTCAGGATAGTAACACGCGACGAGGCGCTGTCGGCGCCTGTTGTGCTCTGCTACACACCTCTCAGGGCAAAAGACATCAAAAAGATGCAGAAAGGGGCGGCGCTCCTGTGCATGATGGATAACATACTGTTCGAACACTCCACCGTCAAGGCTCTTCTCGACAAGAAAATAGCCACCGGCTGCTTCGACAACATGTACAGCCATAACGATGAGCCTGTATTCGCGAACATTATCGATGAAATTGACGGACGCGCCGCGATAATGTATGCCGAGGAAGCCCTTTCATATCTCGGCGGCGGCAAGGGCGTGCTTCTTGCCGGAGTCGCCGGCATCAATCCCTGTGAGGTGCTGATCATCGGCATGGGCAACGACATGATCTCCGCCGCCAAGGCAGGAGCCGCCACCGGGGCACGCGTCACACTGATGGACAACGACACCTCCACGCTGCAGGTTGCAAAAGACCTCACCGGTCCGATGGTTGAGGCTATAGCCGTACATCCGCGTGTGCTCTACAACCGGGTGAAGACCGCCGATGTCATCATACTCGGCAACACCACACGCCCCTTTGAGTTTCCCAACAACCTCAAGGCTGCGATGAAAGAAAACGCCTATGTGCTCGACATGAACGAGACACACCCGTCGGTATCCGTGCCGCGCACAGTGGCAATGGCACTTTCAACGGCATTGGTGAATTTCTTCGACGAGATGGCGATAAAGAACGGATTCTACGGAATGGTCGCGACCACACCCGGCGTCCAGTTCGGAATTGTGACTTATGAAGGAAAACTTGTCGACAAGCTTATCGGAAGCTATCTGGGCTTGCCGAGCGTAGACATAAACGTCATGCTCTCAGCCGCAAACTGACCCCTGAATGAACACGAGGAGAAGTCTCATCCACATAGTCTCCTCCAACAAATGGGGAGGAGTTCAGACATACGCCCTTGACATCTGCCGCCATTATGCGGAGGCAGGGTGGGAAGTGACAGCCCTGACGCGCAACGCCGTCGGGGTTGACGCCCCTTTTGCCGAAGCGGGCATCGGTCTGCTCCACGCCCCGGTAGGCGGCTTCTTCGATCTCGCCTCCCCCATGACGCTCGCCCGCAAACTCAGGGAATCGCCACGCGGCGCCACTGTCGTGCACACCCACAGATATCGCGACGCATTCACAGCCCTGCTGGCAAAAAAGATAGCCAACAGACCCGATGTCAGGATAGTCACGACACGCCACTCCGTAAGGCGCGGACGCGACACCCGCGTCTTCCGCAAGATCTATTCAGGCATCAGTGCCCACATATTTGTATCGGAGATGTGCTACAACGCATTCCGGCATTCACTCAAAAAAGACATAACACTGCCGCCCGAAAGAATCCACATATTGCGCAACAGCATAAACGCCGAGACAGACACCCCCCTGCCGGAGCCCGGTCACGGACCGGTAGTGGCGCTCTATCAGGGTGCGCTGGTAAGAGGGAAAGGACTGGAGACACTCATCGATGCCATGTCGCTGCTGAAAGGGACACGACTGCGGCTCCGCATCTCCGGCATGGGGAATCCAGATTATCTCGACATGCTCCGCAGGCGTGCCA
Source organism: Barnesiella sp. CU968 (assembly GCF_905219685.1). NCBI lineage: Bacteria > Pseudomonadati > Bacteroidota > Bacteroidia > Bacteroidales > Barnesiellaceae > Barnesiella > Barnesiella sp. CU968. Next base: position 4,992 of record NZ_CAJMXD010000001.1, on the reverse strand, counting down.
CACAACGCGATGTGATGGAGAACATAGACTGGAACAGCAAGACAGCCTCCACGCAGGAAGCCTGCGCCGAGGCTCATTTCGGCGTTGTCCCCTCCACCGACACCGAGGCATGCAGTCTCGAAAGCCTGCGGTTCATGGCAGCCGCCCGCCCGCAGGTGGCAACATCCAACGGCGCTCAGAAAGAATATCTCGAGAACGGGCGCAACTCCCTTCTCGTGAATCCCGGAGATGCCGCATCCCTTGCAGAAGCGATGCGCACGCTCGCACTCGATTCCTCCCTCCGCACCCGCATGGGCAAAGAGGCGTATGATGATTATTCACGCCATCTTTCATGGCATCATTTCATAGACTCTCTCAATAAAATATACACAGAATGAAAAAAGCACTTATCACCGGCGTTACCGGACAAGACGGCTCCTATCTGTCGGAGTTCCTTATATCCAAAGGTTATGACGTTCACGGCACAATACGCCGCAGCTCAACGGATTTTCGCGAGCGCATAGCCCATCTCGAGGGCAATCCCCGTTTCCATCTCCATTACGCCGACATGGCAGATTCGATGAGCCTCATGAAAGTGATAATGGACGTGCAGCCCGACGAGATCTACAACCTCGCGGCGCAGAGCCACGTGCAGGTATCGTTCGATGTGCCCGAATACACAGCCAACACCGATGCCACGGGAGTTCTGCGCGTGCTTGAGGCAGTGCGCCAGACCGGACTCGCCGACAGATGCCGCATCTATCAGGCATCCACTTCCGAACTATACGGCAAGGTGGAGGAAGTTCCGCAGAACGAAAAAACACCTTTCCATCCCTACAGCCCCTACGCCGTGGCAAAGCTCTACGGCTTCTGGATCGTGAAGGAATACCGCGAGGCATACAACATGTATTGCTGCTCCGGCATCCTCTTCAACCATGAATCGGAACGACGCGGCGAAACCTTTGTGACACGCAAGATCACCCTCGCGGCGGCAAGAATCGCGCAGGGGAAGCAGGACAGGCTCTATCTCGGCAACCTCTCGTCGCTACGCGACTGGGGTTACGCGCCCGACTATGTGGAATGCATGTGGCTCATGCTCCAGCAGGAGAAACCGGAAGACTTCGTGATAGCCACCGGCCGTCAGCACTCCGTAAGGGAATTCGCCACACTCGCCTTCGCACGCGTAGGCATCACTCTGCGCTGGGAAGGGGAAGGCGCCGACGAGAAAGGCATCGACACCGCGACAGGACGCGTACTTGTGGAAGTATCGCCCGATTTCTATCGCCCCACGGATGTGGTGAACCTCTGGGGAGACCCCTCCAAGGCAAGGGCAACACTCGGATGGAACCCTACCAAGACGTCGTTTGAAGAGCTTGTGAACCGCATGGTGGATTCCGACATGAAGAAAGTGGCGATGGAACGTGCGTCGGAACACGTGCGCACCAATCTTGAAGAATATCTTGAGAAAGGAATCGTAAAATGATGGAAAAAAAATCGAAGATATACGTTGCGGGACACCGTGGCATGGTAGGCTCGGCGATCGTCCGCGAGCTCAGACGCCAGGGATATGACAATATCATCACACGCACACACTCCGAACTCGACCTGACCGACCAGCAAGCCGTCAACAGGTTCTTAGCCGCCGAGAAGCCGGAATATGTGTTTCTCGCCGCCGCCAAGGTGGGAGGCATAGAAGCCAACGACAAGGCACCGGCGGATTTCATGTATCTCAACATGATGCTTGAGATGAACGTGATTCACGCCGCATGGCGCAACGGATGCCGCAAGCTGCAGTTTCTCGGTTCATCATGCATCTATCCGCGTCTCGCGCCGCAGCCCATGCCCGAATCGTGTCTTCTCACCTCCTCACTCGAGAAAACCAACGAGGCATACGCGCTCGCCAAAATCTCCGGACTGAAATATTGCGAATATCTCAACCGGCAATACGGCACCGACTTCATCTCCGTTATGCCTACCAACCTCTACGGTCCAAACGACAATTATCATCCCACGCACTCCCATGTGCTTCCGGCACTTATCCGCCGCTTTCACGAAGCGAAAGAGAACGGCGCGGAGAGTGTGACCTGCTGGGGCGATGGCTCCCCCCTGCGTGAATTCCTCTATGTCGATGACCTCGCCAATCTCTGCGTTTTCCTGATGAACAACTACTCAGGCAACGAGACCGTCAACGCCGGCACAGGGAAAGAGCTGTCTATCAGGGAGCTTACACAGACCGTAGCGGAAGTCGTGGGTTATAAGGGAAGAATAGAATGGGACACAACCCGTCCCAACGGCACTCCCCGCAAACTTCTCGATGTGTCGAAAGCCACGCGACTCGGCTGGAGATACAGCACGGAACTCCGCGAAGGGATCGCGCTGGCATACGAAGATTTTCTTAACAATCCGATGAGAGCCGAAAGATAAGAGACAAAGGATGAATGCGGATTTCCTGAAAAAGAACGCAGAAAATATCGTGTCATGGGGGGTGTTTTTCATCCTCCTTGCCACATACTGGCTGACCGTGGCGCCGACAGTGTCATACTGGGACTGTCCGGAATACGTTGCCGCCGCATGGAAACTGGAAGTGGGTCATCCTCCCGGCAATCCGACATGGATGCTCGTCGAGCGGGTCTTCACCATGCTCGCCCCCTCCGGGAAAGAAGCCGCGCTGCTGGTGAATCTCTCAAGCGGACTTTTCACCGCCTTCGCCGGTTTCTTTCTTGCCAGAACCATATATGCCGCCGCCGGATGGGTTGCCGGAGCACTCCGCCCCCGCCGATGGCAGGAGCTTCAACGCGCCGTGGCGGCGTTTAGCGGCGCACTCGCCTTCGGATGGTGCGACTCGACATGGTATTCCGCCGTAGAGGCAGAAGTATACGCCATGTCCATATTCATGACATCACTGTGCGTATGGCTGATGGTGAAATGGGCGTTCTGCCGCACGCAGCCTCTTGCCACACGTTATCTGATACTTCTCGCCTATATCTTCGGGCTTTCACTCGGAGTTCATCAGCTCAACCTGCTCTGCATCCCCGCTCTCGCCATAATATGGGGGATAAAGCGGGGAGTTCGCAAATGGTGGAAAGTCGGCTTCATGTTTCTTCTCTCTCTCCTTGTCGTGGGATGCATACTCACCGGCATAATGCCATCCACCATCGCATTGGCGGCACAAACCGAGCTCATATGCGTCAACACACTCGGACTTCCATTCCTGAGCGGAGTGGTGATATATGTGGTTCTGCTCGGATGCAGTCTGCTGACCGCACTTGCCGTGACATCGCGCTCCACAAACCGGGGAGTGCTCGCTGCGTCCGTATTTCCCGCCATTTTCCTCTCCGGAGTCTTCATCTTCTCCGGCAATATAGCGGCGGGAGCCGCCCTGAGCGCGATCGCCTCACTGCTTCTGGTACGCGGACACGACTTTACTCCCCGCAGGCTCAACATCTGCATGTGGCTGCTTGCCATGCTGCTTACCGGCTATTCCTCCTACGCGCTGATACCGATAAGAGGCGACATCCCCTCCCCTGCCAACTCCACTCAGCCAGGCGACCCCTTCTCATTCGCTTCTTATCAGGCACGCGAGCAATACGGCGGCGCTCCGCTTCTTTACGGCAACACCCCATACAGCAAAAACATACTCCAGGAGGAATACACGCCTGAAGGCAGACCAGTGTATTCGCGCACCGTCCTCAAACGCAAGCACCCCATCATGACACAGAAAGAGGAGGGGGCGATCATCAGCGACCCATCCAGAATGCTCACTTCCGAAGACACGATCTTCAACGAACGGGCTCTCCGCAAGAAAGGTGACGCCTACATCGTGAGAAGCTACGCCGTGGAACCGGTGCTCACTCCCGAACTCAACATGTGGTTTCCGCGCATCACGAGCCGCGACCCCTCTGACCTCCCATGCTTCGCCGACTGGACGGGGATGGAAAAAAGCAATATGACCGAAGTCCCGGTAAGCGAGACACTGGATTCGGCAGGAAACTACAACACGCGGCTTAACGCCGCAGGAGAACGCGCCGAAGCGAAGTCTTACAGACCTACCTACGCGCAATCCATGAAAATGCTGCTCACCTACCAGACAGGATACATGTATTTCCGTTACCTCCTATGGAATTTTCTCGGACGTCAGAACGACAAGCACTCCACCGGAGAAGTCGAACACGGCAATTTCATAACCGGAATCCAGCCCATCGACAACGCGATGCTGGGAGCCGAAGACGCACTTCCATCCTCCCTGGGTAAAGACAACAAAGGCAGAAACCGTTATTTCCTTCTTCCGTTCCTGCTGGGAATCGGGGGCATATGCACTCTGCTCGCCGCCGGCAAAAGGGGACACAAGACATGTCTCGCCACCGCCATGCTGTTCATCATGACAGGACTGGCGATTGTGGTCTATCTCAACCAGTCTCCCGGAGAACCGCGTGAAAGAGACTACTCCTTCCTCGGTTCATATCTCGCGTTCGCCATATGGATAGGTTTCGGAGCATTCGGAGCAATGAGACTCGCCGGAAAATATGCCCCTGCGGCGTCACTCATCCCGCTCTTTGCCGTAGTATGGATGTTCATAGAGAATTATGACGACCACGACCGTTCGGGGCGTCTTGCCGCGTCGAGAATAACCGCCAATATACTCAACTCGCTGGATAAAGACGCGATACTCTTCGTTGACGGCGACAACGCCACATTCCCCCTCTGGTATGCCCAGGAGGTAGAGGGAATACGCAAGGATGTAAGAGTCATAAACCTCGCATATCTGTCGATGCCGCTGTATGCGGCATCGATGATGAACGACTGGGACGGGGCAAAAGGTGTCGCCACGACTCTTCGCCGCGAGGAGATAATCTACGGAGCCCTGCAGTTTCCCAGGATAGCCGCAGACGCATCAGACACCGTTGTCAGCGCGACAGAGATGCTTGACTCTCTCGGTTGCTCCACGCGCAAGGAATGCCGCCACCGGAAAGTGTGGCTTAAGACAGGGAAAGGCGACTCCATAGTGTATAATGT